>JAUCGE010000217.1 GCA_030377965.1 Desulfobacterales bacterium HSG16 | reverse complement strand
TAGGAGATTACTTATGGCAGTACCCAAGAGAAAGACATCCAAGTCAAAGCGAGATAAACGGAGAACACACCAGAAAACCGAAGCCCCGAATCTTACCACCTGTCCTCAGTGCGGCGAAGCCATGCTGCCCCATCATGCATGTGCTGAATGCGGTAATTACAAAGGGCGGCAGGTTGTATTCGGAGAAGATGAATAACAGCTCTGACAAGGAACTAAAAAACCAATGACAGGATCTCAACTGCACGGATTGGATGATGAATCCAGGCAGATGATCGTTGATACCGTTACCCGGTTGAAAGAGCGTCTGCTGAACCGCGAAAGCATTCTCAAATTCGATAAAGAGGAAACCTTCCCGGAAGATGTGATACGGGAGATGCTCGGACCTGAAATCGGGCTTCAACTGATCTTTATCCCGGAAGAATACGGAGGCATGGGAGGCGGAGCCAGGGACTGCTGCATGGTGACTCGGGAAATGGCTCGAATCTGCCTGGGCGTTACCACAGCCTTTTTTGCAATTCAACTGGGAGCTGATCCCCTGTTTGTTGGCGGAACCGAAGCTCAGAAGGAAAAATGGCTGGGCAAAATTGCCGAAGGTGACTGCCTTGTGGCCTACGCTGTTACAGAACCGGGAGCAGGCTCCAATCTTGCGGCCATTACTACAAAGGCCGAACCAGTTGCCGATGACAGCGGAAACATTGAAGGCTATACAATCAACGGTACAAAACAGTTCATATCCAACGGAGGATATGCGGATTTTATCACCGTGCTGGCAAAAACTCCCCAAGGGCCGGCCTTTTTCATAGTGGAAAAGGACGCCCCTGGTTTTGCCGTGGGCAAGGCAGAAGAAAAACATGGAATCCGGGCATCCAACACATCTCCTCTGGTGTTTACAGATCTGTATGTACCTGTTGAAAACCTGATAGGTGAAAAACCCGGAATGGGTTTAAAACAGGCAAATCAGGTTTTTGGATATACACGGCTGATGGTGGCATCTATGGCATTGGGTGCAGGAGAGGCTGCAATGCAGGCAGCAGTGTCCTATGCAAAAGAGCGAATTCAGTTTGGCGGTCCTCTTTCGGAAAAGCAGGGCTATACACATAAACTGATCATTTCCAATCTTGTTCGTCTTGAAGCTGCATCCGCGTATATTGATGAAATAGCTTTTCGGCTCGACGAGAAAGAGGGCGATCTTCAGGTCGAAGGCTCCATAGCCAAGTATTTCACCTCCGAGTCCGCCAACAAAGCAGCCGATGATGCGATACAGGCCCTGGGTGGCTACGGATATATCTCAGAGTTTATGGTGGAAAAAATAAAAAGAGATGTCAAGATCACCTGCATCTATGAAGGCACAAGCGAGATTCAGCAGAATATTATAAGCACCTTTCGCTGGAAAAAAACCCGCAAAAGCAAGGGCGATCATTATAATGCCATAGCCCTAGATATGGACAAGATCGACTCTTTAAACCCGGATATCGGATGTCGTTTATACGGGCTGGCTGCAAGGGCCTTGAACGAGATCATTCTTCTTGTTCATGAAAACCGCCTGACCCGACAGCAATATGTAATGTTCGCTCTGGCCGACATGATCGCATGGACAGAAATCGGTGCATGTTTCGCGTGCAGAACACATGAATATGTTCGAAAAGGAGGCGACAATACGGCGGCCAGCGCTAAATCTCGGATATTTGCAGCCGAAACCGGTCGTATTTTCGGTCAGAATATCATGGCAATTGTAGCAGGTTCCGGATTGTTCGATCAGAAAAAAATAACCGAATTTTCAAACCGGGTCCGTTTTTCGGAAATCATAGGCAGTTGTCAGAATATGATTACTGATATGGACAGAGTGGCTGACATGGTATTTGAAAGGTAAAAATTTTAATGGCCGATCCAAATAACAAAGACCTGAAAACTATTGTCATCACTGGTGCTTCCAAAGGAATAGGGAGAGCCATATGCCTTGCATTTGCATGCCCGGATACCCGGATTTATTTTAATTACTCTTCTGATGAAAAGGGTGCTCAGGATACAATAGACCAGGTAAAAAAACTGGGTTCTGAATCAGTGGGTTTACGTGTTGATGTGACATCCGAATCTCAAGTTAAGGGTTTCATAGACAGGATAGTGAAAGAAACCGGGCGAATTGATGTTCTGGTAAACAATGCAGGCATTACCAGAGACAACCTCCTGGTGAGGATGAAAGAAACGGACTGGGATGATGTAATGAACGTCAATCTGAAAGGCGCATTCCTCATGACCAGATTCGCTTCAAAACCCATGATTAAAAAGCACAATGGCCGGATCATAAACATCACATCCGTGGTCGGAGCCAGCGGTAACCCCGGACAGGCCAATTACGTGGCAGCAAAAGCTGGTATTATCGGTTTTACCAAGGCTGTCGCAAAAGAGCTGGCATCAAGAAATATTACGGTAAATGCGGTGGCTCCCGGGTATGTAGAAACCGAGATGACCGCATCTCTTTCAGATAAGGCAAAAGAAGCAATGCTTACGCAAATCCCGCTCAAACGAGCGGGAAAACCCGAAGAAATAGCCGCTGTTGTCAAATTTCTGGCATCAGAACCCGCTGCATATCTGACAGGTCAGGTCATTCATGCAAGCGGCGGTATGTATATGTGAAAGGAGAAGTTGACAAATGTCAGTTGAAGATAAAGTAAAAAAAATAGTCGTGGAAAAGTTGAGCGTGGATTTCGAAGAAGTAGTTCCCGAAGCAACTTTTGTGGACGATCTGGGAGCTGATTCTCTGGATCTGGTAGAGCTGATCATGTCTATGGAAGAAGAATTTGATATCGAAATTTCAGATGATGACGCAGAAGGGCTTGTGACTGTTCAGGATGCGATTGATTATATCAGTCAGAACACGTAATAAAAACAATAGAAAAAACAAAAATTCGAGAAAAAGGGGAAAATGTGAGTAGAAGGGTTGTTATCACAGGTCTCGGGCTTGTTACGCCGCTTGGAGTCGGCGTGGATCAGACATGGGCGGCTTTATGTGCGGGAAAATCCGGAATTGGGGAAATCACACGTTTTGACACCAGCAGATTCACCACTAAAATTGCTGGTGAGGTCAAGGATTTTCACCCCGAAGATTTCCTGCCAAAAAAAGAAGCTAAACGGATGCAGCCATTTATTTCATATGCAGTGGCAGCAGCGAGAATGGCCGCAGAAGACGCAGGTCTTGCAATTGATGAGACCAACGAAAGCCGTATAGGAGTTCTGACCGGATGCGGCCTGGGCGGACTCGATATTCTGGAGACTAACAGCCGGATCATAGATACAAAAGGACCAAGGCGGGTTTCCCCTTTTTTGATTCCCATGATGATAGGAAATATGGCTCCGGGCATGATTTCGATTCATTTGGGAGCCAAAGGCCCCAATGCCTCGGTAGCTACAGCCTGTGCAGCAGGCACTCATGCTGTGGGAGAAGCCTGGAAAGCGATAACTGACGGAACCGCAGATGCAATGTTTACCGGAGGCGTGGAATCGGTTATTACTCCCGTATGTATAGCAGGTTTCAATGCAATGAAAGCCCTGTCCACCAGAAACGATGCACCAGAAAAAGCATCCAGACCATTTGAGAGAGACAGGGATGGATTTGTGGTTGGCGAAGGCAGCGGAATCCTTATTATAGAAGCTCTGGAACACGCGCTCAAAAGAGGGGCAGATATTTATGCGGAAATCTGCGGATACGGGATGAGCGGAGACGGCTACCATATGACAGCCCCGCCGCCTGACGGCGAAGGAGCTGCACGGTGTATGCAGGCGGCTCTTGATGGCGGTGGTATTTCATATCAGATGATAGACCACATAAACGCTCATGGCACATCGACTCAAATGAACGATATTTGTGAAACTATGTCCATCAAAACCGTATTCAAGGAAAAGGCCGGGCTGATCCCCATCAGCGCAACAAAATCAATGACAGGTCATCTGTTAGGCGGCGCTGGAGGTATCGAAACCATATTTACGGCTCTTGCTATCCACAATAAAATCATACCTCCAACCATCAACCTGGATAATCCGGACAAAGAGTGCGATCTTGATTATGTGCCTGGTATCGCCCGCAAACAGGATATCGAATATGCAATGTCCAATTCATTCGGTTTCGGCGGCACAAATGCATCATTGATTTTAAAAAAATACAGGTCTTAAAATTTTGCAAACCCTTTATTTTCAGCACCATCCCGCCGTTCAACTATCTGGCAGATCTTGAAGTACATCATAGAGATCAAAACCCTTTGATCCCTATCTCTGAAAGCTCGTTTTCTATAAATTGCTCCCATCCTTTGTTGGCTTTTGGGTTTGCCGGACTAGGGTGGGTGATTCTGCCAATTTTGATGCCTGTATCTTTCAAAGCGGATTTTGCACGGGCTGCCGCAAAATTACCGATTCCAATTACATATTCAGGCTGAAGGTATAAAACTGTTTTCAGAAGAGCCTGGTCACAAACATCAAAGAGTCGTTTTTTTTCCGCTTTTGGCAGTTTATCCGGCGTTCTGTTCCGACAGCCTGTTTCAATAAACAGCAATGGGCAATAGTTTACGACAAAAAATTTTGAGAAAAAATGTTCAGGAGTTTTAAATCGTCTTTTAGCCCAGCCCCACAGGCGTTTTCCGCTGACTTCACTTTTCGGACAGGCAAAACCATCCACCGGTCTTTTAGGATGAACATCTTCTGGGGTTCCAACATCGGCTTCAATGCCCATCCACTCTCTTACAGCATTAATTTCTCCAAAAGGTACACCGGTCTGGGCCATTCCCCATGGTCCCGGATTCATCCCGATGAATACGATTTCCTTTGGCGGTTTTCCAAATTGATGGAGATATAAGTCATGACTTTTCCGAGCATATTCCAGGGGATTATAGACATGACTCACCGGAAGATCGAAACTTAGTTTGCCAAGTTCTTTTATCAGAGTGTCAATAGTTTTGTCGATTTTCATTCGAATATCCTTAAAAACCATCGTTTATATATAAGACAGAATGCTTCAAAATTTCAAAAAAGTCGAAGGTTTTATGGCCAATGTCCTCACTTGCAGGAACACCCCGGCCCTAGAAAATTCAACATTCTTTCGCTATAAGACTCGAATTTTTCCCATACCGTGGTTCTGCCTGCCCATGATACGCCGATATATCCCCGGACGTGCAGCTTTCCGTCATCTGCCAGAGTCATATTGCATTTATAGGTCTTGCCATTTTCCGGATCATAAATTTTGCCGTTAGTCCATTTTTTTCCGTCAAACTTAAAACCGCTCATTATTTCCATACCCAGAATTGGACGATTTTTCAAAGATTTGTCCGGATTTTCCAAATCCATCCTCTTTTTGTTGTCCATCCCCTTGACCTCTCCTGGTTTATATAGAGGATCTTTGAGAGAAACTATCTTTGCGGAGTAATGGTTTCCTTTTTTCTGAATTTCAACCCGTGAATCCGCGCCTTCGGTAATCCAGGAACCAAGGATATCGTCTCCTTCGAGTGCTGCAGAAATACAGGGGAAAAACAGTAATGACGACAATACAATGATAAAAATTTTATTCATTATTACACCTCAATTAATTGGTTGAAAAATATCTGGCAGACAAACATTTTGTCGCCATAGCCACTTATATTTACATAAATAATCTTTTTTTTCAAATCAAAACAGGATGATTTTAAATCCTTAAATATATCAATAATACAAAAACCATTGTTGCGA
>JAUCGE010000216.1 GCA_030377965.1 Desulfobacterales bacterium HSG16 | reverse complement strand
TATATCAAGGGGTTATCGGATTTAAATATGAAAGAATCCTCTTTTATAGCTGATTTTTACCTGTGGTTTCGCTCTGGAGAAAATTTTAACGATTTTGATATTGATTTTGAAAATTTGATAAGTCATTCTGAATACAATATGATTGACCAGTCGAAAGAAGGTAATACATATTTCAGAGTATATCATATAAAATCAGAATTTAAATTCGAGCTTGATTTCCATGAGTATCCTTTTGACCGTCATCGTTTATTCATTCAATTTCGCCATGCCCGAAAGGCCAAAGCAGAGATTATGTATACTTATGATGAACTTGGCCCGCCCTTATCCTTGCAGCAATTAATTCCTGAAAACGAGATAAAACTAAGGAGTCCGGCATTAAACACTATCAAAGCAGTGAGTGGAGTAGACTGGAACGCATATTAAATATTATTTTACCACGATTTCATGAACCAGAATTCAACTCTTGGAAATCCTGATTTGAAAAATAATGAACATTCAATTCAATATTCCAGATTCAATGCCTCCATCATGATCGAAAGAAAAAATCCTGGTTTTATATGGGAAAAGTTCGCTCCTGTTATTGCCGTTATATTATTTATGTATATTGCATACTTTATTCCTGACAGTTATTATGAAATCAGAATTTTAATATTCATGTTCGGCTTGATAGGGAATGCAGTCTTGCATTTGATGATTTTATTGCACATCCAGTCCGAATCCGTACTGGTCGTAGAATATGGTATTATTTTAATATATGCTCTGGTCGCAGTTTCAATATTATTAACCACATGGGAGTATAAACTTGAGAAAAAGAAAAAAGCTGTACAACAGGCAGTCACTCTTGCAGAATCTGACTCAATACCGGAATATGAAAAACAGGTTCGATTAATAGACAGGAAATTAAAGCTCTTTCTTCGCTCAGGGCAAATAATCTATCCTGCCATTTCGATAATCACAGGTTTGTCGATTATGCAGGCTTATTGGTATTAAAAAGGAAATATTCGGTTGATTACTCCGGATAAATGATAAAAGAGAGGTAATATAAATGCCAGTTCCTTTAATGTTAATAATGCTTAGCTTGAGTATTTTAGTCGGAATATTGGGGAAAAACAGGAAATGGGGCTTCTGGGCTTATCTTTTCGCCTCACTGCTATTGACTCCTTTAATAGGACTGTTGCTGGTACTTGCTTCAGACAGTAAAAAACGGCTATGATGACTGCTATTGAACGTACCATATCGGGTATTTTATTTATTTGGAAATCTCTTACGAGCCAAAAAGCAAGCAAGGCGAGGGAAATTATTCTTGTCTGGTTTTAAATTTAAAGCTCTCCGGGAGCAAAAAATACCGGTATCCCTGGCATCAGGTCATCATATGCGATGGGGATGGCATCCTCAGCAGTAAATACGAACCGGCTTGTGTTTTCACCGAGCCTCTGTGCACATGGAGTTTTGGCCCACTTACCCGCATCAAGCAGATTCGAAGGCAGGACTACAAGGCCGCTTGAAATATCAACATCCGGTGATAGGATATTTATCGTGCCATCAACACCAAGTTTCGATGAAGCGTTTACGAGGCTGTCGCCGGACTGGATGAAATGATCTGCCACGATATTGATATTGCCTCCTTTTCCTTCATAAGCATTGGCTACTATATCGCTGTCATTCAAAATAACGAACTGGGGATCAATATTGATATTCCCTGCATTATCACCACCTTTTGCCACGCTGGTAGCAACTCGACTTTTAAAGCTGTAGAGCATTTTTTCAGCAATCAGTGTTATCATGCCGCCGCCTGCGTCCACGGCTTCCGTGGTGATGGAACTGTCATTGAGTTTAATGAAATCTGCCGCTTTTATCGCTATGCTGCCTGCAGTTCCACCGTTGCTTTCCGATTCGCTTTCAGCGGAGATATATGCTCCTGAATCAAGCAGCACAACCTCCGCGTTGATCTCGACATTTCCTCCGCGCCCGCTGCTCTTGGACTGACTGCCGATATTGCCTTTATTCGTAAAAGATACGTTTTTAGCTTCTATAAGCACATCTCCAGCTTCTCCTGTTCCCAGAGCACCCGCATAAATCCGGCTGTCTGAGACATTAAAAGATTCGACAAAATTTTCGCCGGTTCCGGAAATTGTCAAGTTACCGCCCTGCCCTCCGTCCGTGTCTATGGAAATTATACTGTCATTTGACAACAGAATTTCAGGGGTCTTGATGACAATGGTTCCAGATCTGCCCGAATCGGATTCTATGCCTTCGGAGCTTGCGAAAATCTGGCTCGATGAATTGATATTGACAGATTTCAAGGCGTTTACGGTCAGCAGCCCTCCGTGACCTTTTCCCATTGAGGATGTGGATATTTCGCTGCTTTCAGATAAGGTTAAATTTTGAGTGTTTATTATGATATCTCCTGCATTTCCGCCATTTGCTGCTGTTGTCGTTGAATTTGCAAACACCTTGCTTGATGCGGATATATCGACAGAGGTTGCCGGACCTGCATTTATCCCGGAAATCATTATATCCCCACCTTTTCCGGTTCCTTTAGTGTCACTGAATATATCGCTTGTATCTATCTGGACTGAATCCGCCTGTATGTCAGTGAATCCGCCTGTTTTGTCTCCGATGGTGTCAGCCTGTATGACACTTTCATTTGAAACGAAAAATTTTTCGCATCGAATAAAAAAATTTCCCGATTTTTCCCCACTCACATCAATGAGGGAGTGATCAAGGAGGCTGATGCTGCCCAGAGTCTTAAACGATGAAACATCATTTCCCAATTTCGATACCGCATCTGAGGGAACCACCTCACCGGGGGATGCCGTGCTGACAATGTCGATTCTACCTCCAGGAGCGTAAAGATTGCCTGCCGGGGTATCAGTGCCATTATAGAACGAGCCGACCATTTCTATATCTCCTCCGATAACAGAGATGGTTTTACCTGTCGAAACCGCAAGTCCTGTCCTGCCGCTGCCATCTTCGACTTCACCAGCGCTTTCAAAGCCGATTTTTGCAGGACTTGAAAGAAAGCCAAAGGCTGCTGGTGCTTTTGTGGAGAGGACATCATTTTCCAGACTGACGTAAAATCTCTCGTTTTCTCCCATTCTCAGATAATCGGCTGTGGTTACATGAAAAGAGCCGCCGATATCCAGCGAAGCATTAGGGCCGAAAACCACTCCCGAAGGGTTTATAAGGTAGAGATTCGCGTTGGAGATTGTCGAAGTTTCGGATATAACGCTTTTGATCATACCGTCTATAAAGGATTGCTCTCCTCCGGTGATACGGCTGATGATATTTTCAATATGCTCGAAAGCGCTGAATTGTGCGGTATTATTGGTATTGATATCGAAACTTCTGAAACTATGAAACAGGTTGTTTCCGGCCTGTTGTCCATAATCGGAACGTATGTCATAAATCCCGTCTTGCAAGTCGATCTGCCCAATCGTTCCCATAGATCCGTCCAGTTCAACTCCCGCCCACAGGGGCAGGACGGGCAGTGTTATCAAAAGAAAAATCGAAATGTTCAAAAAAATATGCAGTTTTCTCATGTTTGCTCCTTTTTAATAAGCAGGGTTTGCGGAAGGTTCCTGTTGAACCGCATTTTATTGCCTCCAATGATAAATTTAGACGTTTTTTCATAGACTTAATCAAATACTTTAAAGGACATCTTAAAAAAATGCAAGCATTAAATTTGCTACCGATATGCCGCCCCTCTGGGGCTGGAATGATTTTTTGTCTGTTTTGCTACCGATATGCCGCCCCTCTGGGGCTGGAATGATTTTTTTGTCTGTTTTGCTACCGATATGCCGCCCCGCTGGGGCTGGAATGATTTTTTGTCTGTTTTGCTACCGATATGCTGCCCCGCTGGGGCTGGAATGATTTTTTGTCAGGTTCCGCCTCCGCCTGAATGTGGCAGACGGAACCTGACTCTTTTGTTTATAATATGATTATTTTAATTTTTTGTAAATCCATAAACGATCATTCGAATTTTGCCTTTATCGAATGATCTCCGGAAATATTTGTAAACACATAAGTATTTCCGGCAGCCAGAGCTGCTGGTTTTCCATCTACTTCCAAACCGGCAATTTTATAGTCGGTAACAGGTGTTATTGTAAAAGTTATATCTGCACCGGAATTTACTTCTATTCGTCCGGAAGGTGAGATATTTCCGTACATTCCGGCAGATGCGTCAATTACAAAACTTTTTGCAGCAACCGATTTGAAAGTTACATCCATTGTGTAATCTTGTTGAACGTTTATAAAGTTAAAGCGGTTATCTTCCACCAGCCATACCTTGCGGCCGTCCACTTTCACTTTATCAACTTTATATCCCTGATCCGGGAGAATGATTACGGTTATGTCATCGCCGGTTGGAACACTTATGTTTTTCAGGGGAAAAACTGTTCCGTTCTGGCCTGTATTTATTGTAACAGCATGCTGTCCATCACCGTCATCTGGGATCAGAGTCTTTTTTTCGATGGTTGTAAACGCTCTGGACTTATTACCGGAGCGATCTTCGAACATGACGTATATCTTTTTGAGACCGTCGCCTTCGAGCAGACGCCATACTTTTTCGGCTGCCCACTCTTCCCACTGGCCTCCCTCGCCGTAGGCCATGCTGCTGAAATACATTTTGACAGCTCCAGTGGCCCCTACAGCGAGGGTGACGAATGTCTCTGTAGCAACTTCCGGCACGATCACGGTTCCGTTCAAGGGCGGAATCGTATCAACCATAAATCCGGTACTCACAGTCGAGCGGATACGCCCTCTTTTATCAACTTTTGCCACATGGCAGTAATAATTTTTAAAATTACCCGAAAGCCTTTGACTCGTAACGGTTTTGACCCGTAAAGGACGCCCGCGAGGAGCAGTTCTCTTGTTTATCTCAAACTCCTGTTCAGGATTGAAGAGATAGTAAAATTTTTCATCTTCTCCTGTCAACGAAGACTCCCAGGACATGGTCACTTTCAAATCTGTGAAAACTTTCTTGTAGGGAATCGGACGCAGGTTCAAAATCCCTGCTTCAACCTGGCTCTCTTCTTTTTTTCGAGACAGTGCCTCTTCATCAAATTGGTCATTTGCCCGTCCGAGAACTCTCTGCCCAGAGGAGATAAGACCTGTAATCTCGTCAATATTTTTGCTGAAGCTGAAGTTAACCGCCGATGCGGTCTCAAGCCCGGTATCATATGCTTTAGCATAGCTCGGTGTAACCTGTTCATATTCTGATGCAGGCGTTCCAACATCATCGTTTCCTGCCCATTCTCTCAACAAGGCATTTCCTTCTGAATCAATCAGTGCGAATTTCAATTGGACTCGAACATCAGGTGAAACAGTGGTATCCCTGAAGTTTCCATATTCATCTACTGGTAATTTTTTAATAAAATCACCATGTTCTTCGAAAACATTCACTATGGCTTCAACACCTGCCAATAGAAAAGTTTCCATATCCGCCACTGTTCCAGAGACAATACCTTGTTTCTGTTCCGAAAGAACGAAATCTATTTTATCCCCGGTCATATTTCCGTATTTTGATTGTGGGGGATAATCTTCTGAATATACAGTTACAAGGTAGTCGGTTATGATGTCTCCTGCGTCGTTAATCCGTCTTAAACCCTTTACTATATAGTCTCCGTTATGATCCGTGACATTGGCTCCGCTGTAATATCTCTTAAATCCCACGGATCTGGAATAAACTTCCACTATGACATCTTCCTGTCCATTGCTGTCAGGCAGCTTCTTTACATGGCCGAAAATTTCTCCGTCCTGTTCAAGTGAAAGATCAATTCCACCTCCAAGCCCGCTT
>JAUCGE010000215.1 GCA_030377965.1 Desulfobacterales bacterium HSG16 | reverse complement strand
TAAAGGGATGCAAACCATGAGCTTTCAATGCTGAAAAAATTGTCTGCCAGATTTAGAAAGCAGGCTAACTGCCCAAGTTCCGGCCTTTGAACCACATCAACAGAATATCCATTTTTTCTTAAAAGTAAAATACCTGGAAAACAGGTTACAAAATCTCCTAAAGCACCCTGATGAACGACAAGAAATTTTTCAGGAGCAGATACCATCAGCATATAATCTTCCTCGTTTCAGCGCAGATCGCGGAAACGAGGAACGGCATAATATCTATGATAAAGCCCGATATTTCGGACCCACTATCAGCATGTTATTGGGAACAACTGACTGGATTTTTTCCATCTTGCTCCCAAAAAAGATGTCCTTGACCAGCCCATGTCCGAAAGCGCCCATGATCACGAGAGCATTATGAGGTACATTATAAAGATTTTCATCAAATTTGCCGGTATCGAAAATATACCATTTCCGGACATATTTTTTCATATCATCTTCAAGACCTTCTTTTTTGATGATTTCCTCGTATGCTTCTTTTTTACGCCGTTCAGCCTGGGTGAAAACATCAAGAGGAAAACCTGATTCTCTGCTCATACGAAAACCGAGTTTCAAGGCATTGACAGCGTTCGATGAGCCTCCAAAAAAGACTCCTATGCTATGCCAGGGTTTAAACACCGAGCTTGTTATCAATACTGGAAAATGGGCGGAACGAACTATACGCCTTACCCTCGGGCCGATATATCCAAGCCCGATCTTGGAAGAAAGATCACTGATGCTTCTCGGACAACACATGAAATCGAAATCAGTAGGGACATCAGGTAACGTTGATGCCGTAAAATTTTTGGGATCGAAAAAGACAGGCTCGATTTCACCCTGCTTTAAAAGCTCAACAGCATGTTCTTCTGCCGTAGCCGGAGAGCTGAGATAGGATTCGTCAAGGTCTATCTGCACCACATCATTGTCAAAATACATCAGAAATTTGGTAAACTTGGGAATATATACCAGAGGAGACGCTTTTATCTTCTGGCTGAAATAGACTGACTGAAGCAGAGTTTCCCTTCCAAGGGGTGTGTTTCTGAAAATGTGAAAAATCTGGGGTTCCATAAAAAATTCCTCGTTTATATGTGTTGTGTTACGTATTCACTTTTCGATGCAGCGCAGAATGCAGAACAAAAGACAAGCAGGAAATCATTTTTTCATGTGTCCATTATTATTGATGGCTGGTCTGGACCATTAATTCGCGTCGATATTGATCCAGCAGGGTAGCCTTTGAAATCATTCCTAAAAAACGCTTGTTTGAGACTACCGGCATACTGAAAAGCCCATCTGTGTCCATGATCTGTAAGACATCGTTTAAATTATAGTTAGGATGCACCCGCTTGATTCTGGTATCCATAATCTGCTCAAGAAACACAGCGTCATGCATACCCTGATTGAACAGATATGGCCTTATATCGTTCAAGTGGATCATTCCTAAAAAACGGCCGGTCTTTTCATCTTCCACAGGAAAATAATTTCTGCTTGATCTGGTCAGAATTTCGATAAAATCCCTTAACAGCATATCTGGTCTGACTGCTATACAGTCTGTTTCGAGCAATTCATTGATCTTCAAATCAGACAGAACACGGGCATCTGTTCCCGGTCTCAGCAACTGGCCTTTTTCAACAAGATCCTTTAAATAGAAAGATGCGGGTTCGACATAATGGCAGAGAGTTGTCGAAACTGCGGAAACCAGTATAAGGGGCAATATGACAGCATAGCCTCCGCTTATTTCTACAATAAGGAAGATACCGGTCAAAGGGGCCTGTAAAATTCCGCTTATCAGTCCGGCCATGCCCAGAAGAGCGAAACAGCCTTCATTGACCCAGGCAACTCCCGGCCATATAAAAGAGATCGCTCTGTGAAAAGCCAGACCTGTAAAGCTGCCGATCACAAGACAGGGAGCGAATACACCGCCTGATCCTCCCCAGCCCAGGGTCAGGGATGTGGTTAAAATTTTGGCCAGTACGTAAAAAGCTGCAATTTTCAATCCTGGTGTGTAACCATTTTCGACCATGCTCTGTATGGCATGGTATCCTTCGCCCATTGAATCCGGCAGAAAAATTCCAATAGCCCCTACAGCGCATCCGCCCACAGCGGCTCTGGCCCACAGGGGTATTTTTACCTTGCTGGAAACCGTGTGCATGGATCTCAAGGCTCGTGTAAGGAGGATGGAAGCGGCTGCTGTGAATCCAGCCAGGGCTATACATGCAAAAATATCCATGATCCCGATGTCAAACTGCTGATGGGCAAACGCTACATGGTTTCCTCTTATAAGCTGGCTTACTTCGCATCCTGCGACAGAAGCGATTGCAACAGGAACGATATTGAGCGCTGTCCACTCTCCGAGTATGACTTCGACCGTGAAGACCAGGCCAGCTATGGGAGCATTAAAGATAGAAGATATTGCTCCGGCCGCGCCACACCCGACAAGGGTGATACGCTGCCGATCATTTAAGGAAAAAAATCTCGCGATATTGGAGCCGATAGCAGAGCCGCTCATGACCACTGGTGCTTCAGGACCTGCCGAGCCTCCGAAACCAATGGTAAGACAACTCGATATCAGCCGGGAAAAACTTGATCTGGCTCGCAGAAGCCCCCCATAGCGCGAAACACTGTAAATCACTTCTGGAACTCCGTGACCTGCGCCTTCGTTCATGATCTTGTTCAGAAAAAGGGAGGAAAGAGCCGCACCCACGGCAGGCAGTACAAAAGCCCACCAGTAATGACGATAGTGATGGAAAAATTCAAGCAGAGTTTCCAGAGACCAGTATAAAGCAAGGGCTGCAAGTCCGCTGCACACACCGACAATCGCTCCGATTATCATCAAAAGCAATCGATCGTCCATTCTGAAAAAAGTCCACCGGGCAGGATACCGCCAGCGTATCAATTTGGACATCGGTCATCCTCTCTTATATACGTCTTCATGAATCCAGCCTGGATTCGAAAGATTTGATTTCAGATAGAAACGTTTCTGTTTGAGGTCGATTTTTCAAGAACTGGATAAATTTGCCGTCCCGGATGCAGAAAGAAAGTCTGGATAAAAGGTGCAGGTGAATCTTGATATCCGGGCATAGCAGCACAAACATGGCAAAGACAGGCTTGTCATCCACCGCTGAAAAATCTATAGGGGTGTCAAGAAGGCATGCTGTGATCACAGCCTGAAACGGTCCTTCTTCCAGAGGCCCCCTTGGATGAGGAATCGCTACTCCTTTACCTATGCCGGTAGAACTCATCTCCTCTCTTTCAATCAATTTTTCATAAATGTCCGGTTTGGTATGGTCGGCAACCTGCATGATATCAACTGCGCCTCGAATCGCCCCGTTAACATCACCGGCTGCAAAGATATGAAGACCTCCGCCCCTCAAAATAGTGGAGTGCAGAGTTTCAGGTGCAGCAGATACTCTCCGGTCGCTTTCTTTGGTTGGTGGTGAAAATTGAAGGTTACGGGATTTTGCCCATTCTTCGAGAATAGTACGGTCAAAATAAATAGTTCTGCCGCTCTTTTTTATGGGAATTCGCCCTTGCCGTATCCATCGTTCGATTTTACTCAATGGGATATTAAGACATTCTGCAGTTTCGGATACACTAAGTTTCATAAGCTATACCATTTTTTTTAAATTGTCTATTTTTTCAAAATTGATCAATATAGCCCGAAGTCTGAAAAAAATCAACCTGTATATCCAGATCAAAGATAAAAAACATGTATAAAAGCTCAATCTGAAAAATCGAGCTTTTGTTCCGCTTTTATCATTTCAGTGATGATTTCATCTGCAGTTGCAGCTTTTCGGATCATATCCAGCAACCCGGATGCACGGCACAACCCGGATATTCTGGCAAGAAAGCTCAGATGCAGATCAATTTGATTTTCAGGTACAACAAGAGAGAGGATGATATCAACCGGCTTACCGTCCAGAGAATCAAATTCAATAGATTTTTTCAAGCGAAGGATGCAAAAGGCAGCATCGGAGAGCTGGCTGCTGACCGTATGGGGTATGGCCAATCCCTCGCCGATGCCGGTACTCATCATTTCTTCTCGAGTTTTAAATCCGTCATAAATATGATCCGGGTCTTGAGCCAGTCCAAGATTTACAAATGCATCGGATACAAATTTAAAAACAGATTCTTTGTCCCGCAGGTCAATATCCAGAAAGATGTTATCTGCTGATATGCGTTTTGAGATGTTCATAACTCATATTCAATATCAATACAGAAGGATTCAGGTCAAGAATATTCGATTTTTTCACATGAATCACAATCCGGCACATGAAAAACAGAACAGGGCAAACTGGTTATCCCTTGTATTTCCATTTCAATGGTTTTATTAATGCAAATCTTTCGCATATAAAAAAAATAACAAAAGGATGGAACAATAACATGGCATGGCTGATCAAACAGATTCTTTTCATACTGGCAGGATTTTATTTCCTTTATTTCGGCATAACCGTACTCATAGCCTCATATTCTTTGAAAGATCCCTTTTCCTTTATTACAGCTTTTTTTTCATCGAATCTGATAATATTGATCAGCATAACCATTATATACGGGATAATTCATCGTGGACTCATACATGTAAAGTCAAACTCTGCAAAAGAATCCAAAGATGAAAAGCCGTAAAAAAGCGTTCATCATATCACATAATTAAAAAGGTAGCCCACCATCAGGATACCGGCAGCGACAACACCCACGAATACAGCGATCAATTGAATTTTGAGTACTTTGCGTAAAATCACCATTTCCGGCAGAGACAGGGCAATGACCGACATCATGAACGCCAGTACTGTTCCGAGTGCAGCCCCTTTTCCGAGCAATGCTTCAACGACAGGAATAATGCCTGCCGCGTTTGAATACATGGGAACTCCCATGATAACCGCCAGGGGGACAGACCACCATGTGCCTTTTCCCATCAAGGAAGCCATGAAAGACTGAGGCACATAGCCATGAATACCGGCACCTACGGCAATGCCGATTATTACATAAATCCAGACCCGCCCTATGATTTCTTTTACAGCATCCCAGCCGTAAACCACTCTGTCATGCCACGTAAGTTTTTCCGATGGCATGTCGGTCTGACCACCGCTCCTTATATCTCTTACCCAGTCTTCGACATATCTTTCCAGTTTCAACCTGCCGATTACCCATCCTGCAAAAACAGCCACACTTAATCCGCATCCGGCATATAGCAGGGCAACTTTCCAGCCTACAAGTCCATAAAGGAGAGCAAGTGCTATTTCATTTACCATTGGCGCTGCGATCAGAAATGAAAATGTAACTCCCAGCGGGACCCCGGCAGTGACAAATCCTATAAACAGGGGAACTGCTGAACACGAGCAAAAAGGGGTGACAATACCCAGAAAAGCTGCCATAACATTACCTATTATTTCCCTTTTCCCAGTCAATAAGTCCCGCGTTTTCTCAGGAGTGAAGTAGCTTCTGATAATTCCGACTCCGAATACGACCAGCACAAGAAGCATCATAACTTTGGGTGTGTCATAAAAGAAAAATTCCAGAGCTTCCCCCATATGCGTCCCTTTCGATATTCCCAGAAGCGAATATGTAATAAATCGAGACACAGCGGGCAGGCTTTTATAGACAAACCACCATGTGCATACGGCAATGATACCTGAGAGCAGCCATATAGCTGGCTTGTGAGTGTTCGGAGTGCTTTTGACTTTTTCTTTTACCGCACATGCACAGGTTTCATTTTTTTGAATATCTTCCATACCCTCCAGTCTCCTTTTTAGTGAATTTTGATTTTATTGTTGTTATTCGTCTCATCAGACATGATCTTTCAAGTTATTAACAATTCCCTGAAGGAATTTTTCAATAAATAAA
>JAUCGE010000214.1 GCA_030377965.1 Desulfobacterales bacterium HSG16 | reverse complement strand
CCAAAACATGCTAAGGGAAAGATAAAATTGTTGCGGATTACTTTGACAGATTACCTGGATAACAGGAAAACTTATATTCTCGACAAATAGGCTTTATAAGTACCCGACCAATAATTTTTTAATATTTTCGTAGGGGCAATCCCTTGTGGTTGCCCTTGAAAACGGAACATTTTGTATTTTCAGCCGTTTTTTTAAGGGTAAAAGGACTAAAATGGAGCATTTTCAGTATTTTATAGAGCTTTTTCTGGGAGGATTGACAAGGGGCAGCATTTATGCCTTGATCGCCCTGGGATATACTATGGTATATGGAATCATTCAATTGATCAATTTTGCTCACGGCGAGATTTATATGATAGGTGCGTTTACATCCCTGATAGTTGCCGTAGTTTTAACTTCTCTGGGATTCAACCAGTTATCCATAATTATTCTGGCCTCTCTGATAGCCGTAATCTATTCTTCAGCATATGGATACACTATCGAGAAAATAGCATACAAGCCACTGAGAAACGCTCCCAGGCTTTCTGCACTCATCAGTGCCATCGGGATGTCGATTTTTCTGCAAAATTATGTTCAGCTGGCGCAGACATCCGATTTCGTACCCTTTCCCAGCCTCATCCCTGATTTTGACTTTGTTGAGCCGTTTGCCCATATAATCAGCACCCAGGAGATCATTATCATTCTCACGACTGCTGTGGTCATGATTCTTCTGACTATTTTGATCAAGTTCACAAAGATCGGAAAGGCCATGCGCGCTACAGCCCAGGACAGGGAGATGGCTCTTCTGACAGGAGTGGATGTCGATCTTGTAATATCGGTAACCTTTATAATCGGTTCGGCAACTGCTGCCATAGGGGGATTTCTCATTGCCTCTCATATTGGTATGATAAATTTCTATATCGGATTTATCGCGGGGATAAAGGCTTTTACAGCAGCGGTTTTAGGAGGCATCGGTTCAATTCCGGGTGCTGTACTCGGAGGGCTTGTGCTGGGCTGGACGGAAAGTTTTGCCACTGGTTATATTTCAAGCGATTATGAAGATGTGTTCGCGTTCGCCCTTCTTGTGCTGATTTTAATTTTCAGGCCCGCTGGAATACTGGGCAGGACCACTGCACAGAAGGTATAGCCGGAAAAATTTTGCGGCTGTAGATGTTATTATCAATACATTGAACTTTTTACCCATAGCCCAACGAAAATTAAGAGATTAAATGAAATAAAAAAATCGAGTCTGGTTTCCCCGTGGTTCATGTTTATGACCTTTACCATCCTGGTCATAAAGGTCGATCCGATACAAAGATCTGTATCCTGGCGATGGGAAAACATGGTGATGGTAGGGGTTGGAAGTTTTTTCCTCTCTTTTCTGTGGCGGTACGCAATGGCCAGAAAGCTTGCCGGGAACAAGAATATGGCAGAAGGGAAGATCCTCAAAACTACCATAATTCAGCGATTAATGGAAGATCCGAAGCTTTTCAGACCCGCCTTGATCTTTCTTGCTGTTTTTGTCGTGGCTTTTCCGTTCATATTTTCCCATTATCAGATCAACATAATGACAACAGCCCTGATATATGTTGTTCTGGGGCTGGGACTCAATATTGTGGTAGGGCTTGCCGGTCTGCTTGATCTCGGATATGTGGCTTTTTACGCTGTGGGTGCGTATAGTTATGCCTTGCTCAACTATCATTTCGGCCTCAATTTCTGGTTTGCCCTTCCCATAGGCGCTGGACTGGGCTGCTTATTCGGCATCCTGCTCGGATTTCCGGTGCTTCGTCTTCGCGGAGATTACCTTGCCATAGTGACGCTGGGATTCGGAGAGATCATACGTCTGGTAATGGAAAACTGGAACGAGTTTTCATTTGGCCCTTCCGGGATTGCAAATATTCCCCGGCCCGACTTTTTTGGACACGAATTTTCCCTGCAAAATGCTACAATATTCACATATTTTATTATGATCGGTCTTGCCCTGCTCACAATATTTTTTGTGAACAGGCTGCAAAATTCCAGGATAGGGCGAGCCTGGATAGCCTTGAGAGAAGATGAAATTGCATGTCAGTCCATGGGGATCGACAAAACAAAGACCAAGCTGACCGCGTTCGCGTTAGGAGCCACATGGGCAGGCATGGTAGGAGTTATGTTCGCTGCAAAGACCACTTTTATCAATCCTCCGAGTTTTACATTCATGGAATCTGCCATTATCCTTTCAATCGTCGTACTGGGAGGGGCTGGATCTATTACCGGCGTGATTCTCGGTGCTTTGATTCTGAGCCTGGCACCCGAATATCTGAGGGAAGTGAGAGAATTTCGCATGCTGGCATTTGGTGCATGTATGGTGCTGATGATGGTGTTCAGGCCTCAGGGGTTGATAACCAATGTCCGCAGGGTTTACAAATTCGAGAAATCACCGGATAGCAAAAAAGAGCAGAATTTATGAAAGATATTCTTGAAGTAAAAAAACTGACCATGGATTTCGGAGGATTGAGGGCCATAGATAATCTGGACCTTGATATCCAGGAGAAAGAGATTGTGGCACTCATAGGTCCGAACGGCGCTGGGAAAACCACTTTTTTTAACTGCATAACCGGTCTGTATCAGCCTACTGGCGGAGATATTGTAATCACACCTCCCGGCAAACCTGCCGAGCGCATAAACGGTCTTAAACCCAACTACGTCACTCAAAGAGGACTGGCCAGAACATTTCAGAATATCCGGCTGTTTCAAAACATGACTGTGTTGGAAAACGTGATGATAGGCCGTCATTGCCGCACATACGCCGGGGTTGCAAGTGCTATGTTCAAGACAGCATTTCAACGCAGGGAAGAAAATAAGATTGTTCAGGATTCATATGAAGTTCTGGAGAAAATCGGTCTGTCCGAATATGTGAACGAACTGGCAAAGAATCTGCCCTATGGAGCGCAGCGCAGACTCGAAATTGCACGAGCCATGGCCACCGATCCTTTCCTGCTTCTTCTGGATGAACCAGCCGCTGGTATGAACCCACAGGAAACCAGAGAACTGGACGATCTCATTATTCGGATCAGAGACCGGGAAGGTATCTCGATTCTTTTGATCGAACACGACATGAAACTGGTCATGAGCCTGTCCGACCGGATTTTCGTTGTGGATTACGGCAGGAAGATAGCCCAGGGAACTCCTGATGAAATAAAGGAAAACCCGGTTGTGATCAAAGCATATCTTGGAGAGGATTTAGATGCTCAGGCTTAATAATATCAAGACTTTTTATGGAAATATTCAGGCGCTTGATGATGTGACAATCAAGATATCTGAAGGCGAGATAATAACCCTGATAGGTGCCAATGGTGCGGGAAAAACAACGACTCTTATGTCTATTTCCGGTTTAACACCTCCCAGAACCGGTGAGGTCATGTTTCTGGGAGAACCGATTCATGAATTAAGCCCGAACCGAATAGTCACAATGGGTATCAGTCAGGTACCCGAAGGCAGGCGGATCTTTCCACACCTGACGGTTCTCGAAAATATCGACATGGGTGCATATCTCAGGTCAGACAAGGAAGGCATAAAAAAAGATATCGAATATATTTTCGATCTTTTCCCGATCCTCGCCGAACGTCGAGGACAGGCGGGTGGAACTCTGAGCGGTGGAGAACAGCAGATGCTGGCCATATCAAGAGCATTGATGGCAAAGCCCAGGCTCCTTCTTCTGGACGAACCTTCTCTGGGTCTGGCTCCGAAAGTGATCCGGCAGATTTTTGATATTATTGTACAGATAAACACCGAACATAAGACAACAATTTTTCTGGTGGAACAAAATGCTAATCTCGCATTAAAGGTTGCTGACCGGGGATATGTCATGGAAAACGGCAGGATAATATTGAGTGACACAGCCCAGAATCTACTTAGCAACGAATCTGTGAAAAAAGCGTATCTTGGAATATGAGATTTAACATTTTTTCTCTGGCTCAACCAAGTTCTTTCAAGCGTTTTTCATAATCCACGTTTTTGCCGTCATATTCTTCGGTATATTCTTCAAGGCTTTCAAAAAGCTCTTCGATTGCCGCTTCACATGTGTGTATGGACTGGGCAAGGCTTGCAATTTTCTTGCCGTCCTGCTGCTCGCTGGCTTCCTGCATCGCCTGATTTAAAGTCTGAAGCTCGTTTTCGTGTCCATCAATTTTGTTTTCGCATTTTTTTATTTTTATTTCGAGCGGTTTGAGCTTTTTAGACCGCTCGTTTATTATCTCCGAGCGCAGGCGGCGAAGCTCCTTTTTTGTCATTTTAGAATCATTCGATGCCCCAGAATCATTCTGGGTTTCTTTTACTGGAGCTTCTTCGTCCCAGCCTCTTTTTTCGAGAAAGTCAGCATAGCTGCCTTCAAAAACTTCCACCCGGTTTCTGTCAAATACGATCAGTCTGGTGGCAATGGCATGAAGAAACATTTCATTATGGGTGACCATGATTACGGCTCCGTCAAAATTGTCGATAGCCGCAAGCATGGAATCGCAGGATTCCATGTCAAGATGGTTGGTCGGTTCATCCAGAAGCAGGAGGTTGAGCGGTGTGACAAGAAGCTTGCCGAGCATGACTCTGCTTTTCTCACCTCCTGAGAGTACTTCTATTTTTTTATCTGCCGCATCTCCAGTAAACATCATGGCTCCGCAGATATTGCGGGCTGCCTGCAAATCGACCTTCTCGTGGGAATAAAGGATTTCTTCAACCACTGTTCTGGTATCAACGAGGGTTTTTATATTTGTCTGCTCGAAAAAACCTTTCTTCATGGCAGGATGTTCATCAACGCTGCCTTCATCGGGTTTCAGCACATCAGCCAGAATCTTTAAGAGCGTAGTCTTGCCTTTACCGTTTTTTCCGATAACACACACTCTGTCGTTCGGATTTGCTATAATGTCAAGATGTTGTATCAGAGGCTTTGCAGGGTCATAGCCGAAGCTCAGATTTTTAGCTGCAATGGTCCATTTTCCTTTGAATTCCCTGGTTTTAAACGAAAAATCAAGGTTCTTGGCCATTTCGAGTTTATCTTTTTTTTCCATTTTGGAAAGGGTTTTGACCCTGGACTGAACCATATTGGCCAGCCTTGCTTTGGCTCTGAATCTTGTGATGAAAAGTTCTATTTCTTTTTTGCGGCGCTCGTCGTTTAACCGGGTTTTTTCATAGATCTCTTCGTCCTGTGCTATCTGTGTGTAAAATTTTTCAGTATTACCCGCAATTTTTCGGGTTTTTCTCCTGTGAATTCCCACAACATGAGTAACAACCTTATCCATAAATCCCCTGTCATGTGTGATCAGGATCAGTTCACGGGGCCAGTTGACAAGGAATCGTTCGATCCACCGGATAGATGTAATATCAAGATAGTTGGTAGGTTCGTCAAGAAGAAGAAGGTCTGGTTCTGAAATCAGAACCCCTGCCAGATTGAGGCGAACCTGGTATCCTCCGGAAAATTCCGAAGGATGGCGGTTCATGTCCGACTGAGAATACCCGAGTCCTGCAAGGATTTTTTCCACTTTCCAGTGATGATCCTTTTCCGTTTCAGGCAGGCTTTTCATACCTTCTTTCAAGATAGTGTCTTCGGTAAAATTGAGGTGCTGACGCACATATCCTATCCGGTATTGCTTTGGAAGGGTCAATGTTCCTGTGTCAGGCTGCTCTTTTCCCACAATGATACGCATCAAAGTGGTTTTTCCATGCCCGTTCCTGCCGACAAGCCCTGCTCTCTCACGGGCATTGATCCTGAAACCGGTATTTGTGAATAATTCCTGGGGGCCGAATTGTTTGCTTAAGTTTTCTATGCTGATCATAGGCTCGATTCCGATGAAAAATATTTAAATTTAATATTGCAGGAAAGATTTATAAAGCAATGGCATCATGGTGTCAAACATTGTGATTGATCAACACTTCAT
>JAUCGE010000032.1 GCA_030377965.1 Desulfobacterales bacterium HSG16 | reverse complement strand
ACCAGCAATTAAAATCATAAATCCGCCAATTCATATTACTCTCGCTCTTATAGGGTTTATCCTGGAATTTTTAATCGAGATGCCTTTTCTGGCGATTTTTCTGGTAAATAAATATTTTGCCAGAACCAGGCGAAAAGATTCTGCATGATGGGCATCCTATGGCATAAAACCATGTCCGCAACCTTATTCAAATTAGGGTTTGACAAATAATCCGTCCTGAATTAATCTGAATAGAAAATGGAGCAGGAGAAATGCTATGCAGCAGATAAATGTTCATGAAGCAAAGACACAGTTTTTCAAACTGATCACCTCTGTTGAAAACGGTGAAGAAATTATCATCGCCCGTTCTGGAAAACCTGTAGCCAGGCTCGCTCCTGTCTCTGAGATCACTCTTTCCCGTAAACCAGGTTCTGCCAAAGGGAAGTTCACGGTTCCTCCAGATTTTTTTCAACCGCTTCCTGATTATATTATAAATGCTTTTGAAAAATGAATGTTCTTCTTGATACTCACGCCTTTTTATGGTGGATTACAGATGACTCTCAATTGTCTGTAACTGCTCGAAATATCATAAAAAACAATAGGAACATTCTATATTGGAGTGCCGCAAGTTCGTGGGAAGTGGCCATAAAATATGCTTTAGGCCGTCTCCCACTCCCAGAGGAGCCTGAAACGTTTCTTATGAAAGAACTTGAAGGAAATATGATTAATTCCCTTCCTATAGCAGATAAAGATGCCTTTCATGCCGGGCAACTTCCTCGACACCATAATGATCCATTTGACAGAATGCTCATTGCACAGGCCCAGACGGAATCTCTTGTTCTGTTATCGTGCGATTCTCTTTTCAATCTTTACGATGTTGATGTGATATGGTAAATTTAGCTCATTCCCGCGCTCCGCGGGGGAATGCAGCCTGGACACTTCGCGCCCAATGATCAGATGAACAAATCAGCTTATATTGGGCAGAGCGAGTTTTTTAAAAAAGACGAGTAATTTCATCTACCATAAATTCAGGCCATTGAACCTGTGTTTCATTCTTGATGGCCGCAATACCTTCCCCGTTGTCCATGACTTCGCCAATTTGTGTAATGTCGATACCGGCATTGTTAATTGACTGGATAAGAGAATCTGCTCCGTCCGACCTGCAAGCTATGAGCAGGCTTCCCGACCCGATCAGCCCCAGCGGATCTATGTTTAATAATTCCCCAATTTTTTTTGTCTGTGGGAAAACCGGTATTTTATCCATATTCACGCGAATTTCATGCCCTCCTGCAATGCTGAACTCACCAATCGCGGTGGCAAGTCCTCCTTCTGTCACATCATGCATTGCACTGACATGACCGGACAGTGCTGCGATTTTTGCTTCCTCAAGTACGCTGATCTTATCTAAAAAGTTTTTACATATCTCAATTTCTTTAATATCCATTCCCGAATCAAGAAGGCGTTTTTCAAATTCCCTTGCTATGATGCTTGTGCCTTCGACTGCCACACCTTTTGTCAAAAGGATTTTATCCCCTTTTTTCAGGTTTTTTTTGTCTATCAGATCCTTTTTCGTAACCGTTCCAACGAGCATTCCAGTAACAACAGGCCGTGTAACAGCGTCTGTTATTTCCGTATGCCCTCCGCACAGGGTAATCTCATATTTCTGGCAGACAGAGTGTAATTCATCAATGGTACAGCAAATTTCAGATCCGCTTGTTCCTGGCGGGAACAACCAGCTCGTTAGAAACCATCTTGGAGTCGCGCCGGAGGTTGAAATATCGTTCGCGTTGACTATGACGGCATAATGCCCGATAGCGTCTGTGGCAAAAGTAATGGGATCGGATTTTAAAACCAGCACTTCTTCGTCTTTTACATCAACTGCCGCTATATCTTCTCCCACATTTGGCCGGATCAATACGGACGGGTCGTAAAACGTGAATTTATCCAGTACGTCTTTTAAAAGGGAGTTGGGAAATTTGCCGGGAGAAAGGGAAATCCCAGCCTTTATTATCTGTTTAAGTTCATCAAGTCTTGATATTGTAAAATCCTTGTCTTCTGCGTCCGGGTTGTTTTCATCCGGGTCATTCTCATTTTTATCGCCGTTATCTATGAAGACAGTGACAGAGTCAGCTTGTTTTCCTGCCTGCATATCAAAAAAGAAATCTCCCACCATCATGATGTTTTTCGGCGAGACGTTCAATTTTTCGGCTGCAAGAAAAATTCCTTCCGGGCTTGGCTTGGGTTTTACATGTGCATCTCGTGATATGACCACATCAAAATCCGACAGGCTCAAATTCTTGAAATTTTTCATGGCAGTCTCAATGGAAATTGATGAATTGCGGCTTATTATCCCAGTTTTTATCTTATTACCTTTAAGATATGAAATTATGTCTTCAGCGCCTGGATTCGGCATTGATTCGGCAGCACATTCCTGTTCAAAAGCATCTAATTGTCCAAAAGCTTTCTGTCTGTCGACAGGATCTGCCATATTCTGTATGAATTCAAGCACGGGTTTTTCAATGGGGCATCCGACAATGCCCTTGATTTTTTCCCAGTCAAATGCATGAGGGCGAGTCAGCGTGCCATCGAAATCAAATAAAACAGCATAAATACGAAATGGTTTTTGAATTTTCATTTTTCCTGAATATTCCTGTAGGTTATCAAATCGAAAATGAGGCAGATATAAAAAAAGGGGTATCACCTGTCAAGGATCAAATCCCAAGTTGACACATATGGTACTTATCAATATACTCTATATTGTTCATTCTTTTCAGGATAAGGCTTGTTGATTCGGTCTTTTAAGGCATTTTGCAAAATATTTCAAAAAACCACAAACTTGATGACAGGAAAATTTTATGAAACCCTGTATTACAGCAAAACTTCTATTCTGGCTGTGGATTTTCTCCTCTGTTACGGCTTATGGGCAGATCAGTCTTGACGGATCTATGGGAACTGCCGGCCCTTTGTCAGGCCCTGAATACGAAATAGGAGCCGAATATGGAAAAACTGCCGGGACAAATCTATTCCACAGTTTCGATACATTTTCGATACATAATAATGAAAAGGTGGTCTTTACAGGCCCTGACACAATAGAAAATGTAATATCCAGAATTACAGGAGGGCAGAGTTCATGGATCGACGGATCTCTGGGCTTAACAATTCCGGAAGCGGATCTTTATCTCATGAATCCTGCCGGTATAATGTTCGGCCCCAACGCATCTCTTGATATAAGCGGTTCTTTTCATGCTGCCACGGCTGATTACCTGGAAATGGATGGCAGTACCGATTTTTTTTATGCAGTTTTCCAGCAGAATGAAATTCTTTCATCAGCGCATCCATCGGCCTTCGGGTTTATAGATGACAGTCCGGCAAGTATAACAGTGGAAGGTGACAGTCTTGGAGGCTTAAAAGTCAAAGAGGGCAAAACCATTTCTCTTATTGCTGAAACTATTATCATTAAAAATAAAATCACCGACAGCTCACCGGATCAGGCGGAAGCAATTCTCCATGCTCCTTCAGGTAAAATCGATATTCGTGCAGTGACAGGCCCTGGAAAGGTATTTTTGGATGATCCTGATTCGGATACTGTTCAGCATACAGGCAATATCACCCTTTCAGATATGGTTATAGTGGATGTTTCCGGTTCTGCCGGGGGAAATACTGTTATCCGGGGAGAAAAATTCTTCATGGATAACAGCACTCTGTCATCCGATACTCTGGAAGATGGAACCGGCGGTATCATTGATATACGGGTCAAAAGCCTTGCATTGGAAAACGGTTCGACTCTTTCGGCAGATACATATGATATTGGCAATGGAAGTGATATTTTCATATCTGCATCCGAATCAATCAAGATGTCAGGCGCAGGCGGCACAGCATCAAATATCCAGGCAAACAGCCATTATGAAGATGAAGAGGCTGGAAACGCAGGCAGGATAAATATTGAGAGCGGCACGATTATATTCATGGACGGTTCGAGAATTGATTCAGAATCATACGGTACAGGAAATGGCGCGGATATCCATATAAATGCATCCGAATCAATTGAATTTTCGGGACTTGACGGTTATGGAAGCAGCAGTGGAATTTTTGCCGCTGCCAAGGGAGAAGATTATGATGCAGGACATGCAGGAAGCGTTTTTATAAATACAAAAAAACTTTCTTTTAAAGATGGAGCATGGATCAACAACACCTCCAACGGCGGAGGAAGCGGTGGTAATATAGATATCAATGCATCCGAATCAGTGATTTTTTCAGGAATCGGTTCGGACGGAAGAGGCTCAAAAATTTTTGCGGGCGGCGAAGATGAAGCATCTAATGCTGGCGGGAATATCACGATTGAAACTGCCGAACTGACAATGACCGACGGTGCATTGATCGATTCTTCCGCATTCGGATGGGGAGACAGCGGTAATATCACCATCACAGCAACTCAATCCGCCGAATTTTCAGGTTATGACGAACATGGCAGAGCCAGCGGAGTTAAGTCAGCTACTCAAGGCCAGGAAGAAGAATCAGGAAATGCCGGAGATATTACCATCAGCGCTAAAGAGCTTTCCTTTACACACGGAGCATGGATTTCCAATTCATCTTCAGGCTCTGGAGACGGCGGCAAAGTTACCGTTTTATCAACCGGTAATGTCAGTTTTTCAGGCATAGACGGCAAAGGCGAAGCGGGCGGTATTCTTTCAGCATCTATAAGTACTGAGGAAGCTGGAGGAAACGCAGGAAATATAAATATCGAAGCAGGTTCTGTAACATTTGATGATGGTAACTTCATAACAGCGGGCAGCAGCGGTGAAGGAGCAGGGGGAGATGTAAAAATCGAGGCCGAAATCGTTGAGTTTAAATCCGGCAGCTATATCAACAGTTCCGCCGAAGGTCTCGGATCAGGCGGAAGTATTCATATCAGCGGGAGCAAGTCAGTCACTTTTTCCGGTCACAACCAGTCTGGGTCAGGCAGCAATATTTCATCTTTTTCAGAAGGAGAGGAATATTCGGGTGATGCCGGGGATATAGTCATAGATTCCGGAAATTTATCATTTGAAGACGGAGCATGGATAGCAAGCTCCACCTACGGCACAGGGCAAGGCGGTAATGTTATTATCAAATCATCAGGAAATGTCAGCTTTTCCGGAAGTGACAAATCCGGGGCAGGCAGTATTTCGTCCCTTTCGTCAAGCGAGGAAGACGAGGCTGGTACAGCAGGCGCAATTACTATTCATGCTCAAAATTTCAGTTTTGATGACGGAGCCTATATTGTCAGTTCCTCGGAAGGAAGCGGTCTGGGCGGTAACGTGGATATTACGGCAACTGACGGGTTCAGCCTTTCTGGTACGGATGCAGATGGTGAAGGCAGCCGGATAACGGCAAGCGCTGAGAACGAGATATCACAGGATGCAGGCAATGTAACCATCAAGGCGGACACGGTTCTACTGGCAGACGGGGCTATGATCGACTCTTCGGCTTTCGGATGGGGAAACGGCGGGAATATCACCATTGATGCCGGAAAATCCGTAAAATTTACAGGTACAAATGAAGCAGGCCAGGGCAGCGGCCTGATCGCCCGTACTCAGGGTACGGAAGAAGACGCTGGAAATGCCGGGAAGATTACAATAAACACAGATAATATGTCACTTGAACAGGGTGCATGGATCGGAAATACTTCCGAAGGAGGCGGACAGGGTGGAGATGTCGAAATAACGGTTTTACAATCGCTCAAATTTACAGGAAACGACAAAAATGGGTACGCAAGCAGGGTATATACCTCAGCCATAGGGGAAGAAGAGTTTGCCGGAAATGCCGGAGATGTCAGGCTGAAAGCTTCTGATATTGTTTTTGGTGACGGAGGCGGAGTAACAGCCAGTACGGACGGCCCTGGCGCAGGCGGTTCCATTACTGTCATATGCGATAATGAAATCAGATTTTCTGGAGGAAACCCCCACGGTGAAAATACAGACGGATTCGGCTCTGGAGTATCTGCCCGGTCAAACAGCGTCGATGATGAAGCAGGAGCCGCTGGCAGTCTTTATATAGAATCAGGCTCTCTTCTGCTGGAAGGCGGCGCTGTAATAACTAACAGCACTATGGGCCAGGGTACGGGCGGTAAGGTGGACATCCGTGTCAGGGACAAAATCGACATTTCAGGGGACGGTTCGGCAGTAATCGCAAAAGAGCCTTTGACAAGCCAGGAAGAATATGCGGACGGTCTTACCGACTGGAGCGGCTATAAAAGCGGCATATATTCAAGAACTGAAAGCAATGAAGCCGAAGCCGGAACAGCCGGAGAGATAGAGATCAATTCCGGATCAATCAATATAGCAGATAGTGGTAAAATATCAGCATCAAGCGCAGGCGGAGGCAAAGGCGGATCTATCCTTGTGAAATCAAAGAATTTTTCAATGAATAACAAAGGATCAATATCTTCTGCCAGTCTTTCCACTATAGACGGAGCTGGCAGAGCAGGCACTGTTTCCATTTTTGCTGATGACAATATTCATCTGAAAAATGAAAGTGCCATAACAACCGAGGCAAAAAATGCAGGCGGCGGGCAGATGACTATAGAAGCAGGCAACAGAATCTACCTTTCCCACAGCGAGACGACCACAAGCGTTCGATTAGGTGCCGGAAACGGAGGCGATATAAATGTGGGGGCAGATTTTTTGATCTTAAATGATGCAGATGTAATCGCCCGTGCCTATGAAGGAACCGGCGGCAATATTTATATAAAATCAGATCATTTCATCAGATCCCCAGATGCTGTGGTGGATGCGTCCTCAAAACTTGGAATAGATGGCTCCATCTATATAGAATCTCCCGAGGTCGATCTTGGTTCTGATATGTCTATTCTTCCTTCAAATTTTTTAGATGCGGGCAAGTGGATGAAGCAGCCCTGTTCTGCCAGATCTGGCGAAACTGCGAGCAGGCTGATCTATAATATCAAGGCAGGACTCGGCCCGCATCCTGACGATATGCTTACATCAACTATCCCGGACGAATTTCTGGACTATCTTCCTGCTTCTATGAAAAAAGGCGTATCCTTATATAAAAAGCGAAAATTCAAACAGGCAGCGGCAGCCTGGAACCCTGTGCTTGAAAAAATGAATCCAGATCATGATGATTATTCTGGCGTATTGTTCTGTTCTGCCGACGCTTTTCACCTTGCAGGAGATTATCCAAAGTCAATGGGCCTGTTTAAAAAAGCGCTCGCAGAAGCAAAAGACATGAAAGATTCTTTGTTAAAAGCCCTGGTTTTCAATAAAGCCGGTGATTTTTATCTGAGCATTGGAATACCTGAGCATGGTCTTGGTTTCATGGAAAAAGCCGAAGATATCGCAATTAAGCTGGAAAATCCTGCTCTTCTGGCAGAAATACTAAATGATATGGGATGTGCTTACAGCCTGATATTTGATATGGAAGAAGCAAATGCAGCCTGGGAGGAAAGTCTGTCAGTTGCCGATTATATGAAGGCAGCCAGTAAAAGTAAAAATATCCGAGCCAGAGTTTATATTAACATGGCTCGTACAGCCCTTGCAGGCGAGACGGATTCTTCTTCGGATGCATTTATGAACAATGCTTTTAAGTTTCTCAATGAGTCTTCCAATAAATCTAACCATAAATCTAACTACAAATTTAAAGGAACATCTGACCCTGCCAATATCGGCTGGCTGCGCCTTTCCCTTGCCAGGTTGATGATAAAGGCTCTGGATGATAATAAAAACAGTTCTATTGATAATAAAAAAATGTTTGCGGGAATAAAAAATCTTCTCGATAAAGCAAGGAAAGCCGGACAGAATATAGATAATGTCTTTCTGACCGTCTGGGCATCAGGAACTACAGGTAAGATTTATGAAGATGCAAATCAGATTGAAAAAGCAGGGCAGTTCATGCGGCAGGCAGTATTTACAGCAGGCACAGGCGACTATCCTGAACTGCTCTACTACTGGCAGTGGCAGATGGCACGCATATTCGAAAAAACAAAGAATTTCAACCAGGCCAGAGACCTGTATCAAAAGGCCGCAGACACTATAGGCCCGATTCGCAGTCATCTGTTGAGACAGTTCCGAAGGCTGGAAGATCCTTTTTATGATTCGATCCGCCCTGTTTACGCAGACTTTGCAAAATTTCTCATATCCCAGGCGCACAGGCAAAAAGATGAACAGGCACGGCAAACCATTCTTTTTGCAGCCAGAGATGCGATGGAAAGCTTGAAAACAGCAGAATTGCAGGATTTTTACGATGATGAATGTGTTGCCGCATTTCAGAATAAAACTGATGTTTTAAACAAGCCGCCAGAAGGTACGGCAATCTTATATCCGCTGGTACTCGACGATTCCATAGAGATCCTTCTGATCCTTCCTACAGGGATAAAACAATTTTCGGTTTCAACTGATTTTCCCCAGGTAGAAACCGCAGCACGAAGGTTCCGCAGCCAGCTTCAATCAAGTGCCAGCGACCGGTTCAAATATTACTCAAGAAAATTATACGACTGGCTCATCGGGCCAATGGACGATAAAAATGCTCTTGCCGGCATAGATACTCTGCTCATTGCCCCGGACGGAGTGCTGCGCCTGATTCCTTTTGCAACTCTTCATGACGGCAAACAATATCTGGCCCAGAAATATGCCCTTGTAATAATCCCGGCCATAACTCTGACAGATCCCGGCAGGGTAACCCGCAACAATACTAATATACTGATAAACGGACTGTCAGAAGCCCGTCAGGGTTTTTCAGCCCTGCCAAATGTAACAAAAGAAATCGAAAAGATCGGCAATATCATGGGAGGCCGGGTATTGCAGGATAAAACCTATACTATAGGCAATCTCACAAAAGCTTTTAAGTCCAGAAACAATAGTATTGTCCATATGGCGACTCACGGAGTCTTCGGAAGCAGTGCAAAAAACACTTTCCTTTTGACCTATGACGATAAACTCGATATGGACAGGCTCGAAAGGCTGATCGACCTGGGCAGGTTCAGAAAACCAGTGGAACTGCTGAGTTTAAGCGCCTGTCAGACAGCGCTCGGAGACGAACGAGCAGCATTGGGCCTTGCCGGAATTGCGATCAAGGCAGGTGTAAAAAGTGCGGTGGCAAGCCTATGGTTTGTCGATGACGAATCGACTTTCCTGATCATGAGCGAGTTTTACCGGCAACTGACAATTCCGGGAACATCCAAGGCAAAAGCATTACAAAAGGCCCAGACAATGTTGATAGACAAACCGGATTTTACACATCCGGCCTTCTGGGCTCCTTTTCTTTTAATAGGAAACTGGCTATAACTATTTATAAAAATAAAACATCTGGAAAAAGGAGAACAAAGCTGTGAAATATGTAATCGTTGTTGTAGTGGTACTTGGAATTGTTCTGTTCGGCGCATTGAACTATCATGTAATCCGAGTGGACGGCGGAGTCAAATTCCTCAAAAAAAGCGATATGACCCTGGAAGATACTTATGTGGATGCAACAGGAAGCAATAAATACAAGCTTTTTCTCAATCCCGCATTGATAAAAGCAGGTATAAAAAAGGTTCTTGCAGACGAGGGGATTACTATCAATAAGAAATGATTATCAAGGTCGGGATTTTGTTCAAGACATCTGGATAGAGAATACCTCCTGGATAAAAAAAACAGGAGGTTTTGCTTATGTTGGTCATAAGCAAAACTCCTTTAAACTCTATAAATCCGAATTCAGGAGGATACAAAAAATGAACGATTATGTCCACGGATATTCAGACCGGGAAACAGGCCGCTTAAAAGATCAGGCCCGCACTTGTAGACGGTTTCACCCGAAAAACCTTTATCGCAATGGTTACAAGTATAAAGGCCCAGGCCATCAATTTGGGTATGATCGACTAAAAAAACCTGGGAAAAGGGAATTGCGGCTCTTTACAGAACTACGGAAGATGACGGGAGTTTTTGCTATACCTTTTTCAAGGGGGGTTGAGGTGAAGGAGTGATTAGGCACTATGGATGTCAGAGAAAATAATATACCCAGGATTGCACAGGACTTTTATCTGTATTCAAGGCGATATAAAGGGTGCATGCCTATATCTTCGCCCTTTGCAGCAACGCAGAATACGGGTAAAAAGACAAGCAAGACTGGCAAATTTTTTTCTGACTTCCCTTAGGCTATTGGAAAAAAAAATCAGTCTTGACTTTAAATATCATTTGCAGTAAAAGTTATTTTATTGAAGATCGCTTTGGATTTGTCGACTTGATTTAATCACAATCCAAAATGTGCGGAAATAATTGAATTTAAAGACTTTATTTGCCAATGATAATATTGGCTGGCAATGCTTTTGAACAATAAATCGTTTAATCGGAGATAGCAATAATGCGAAAGCAAAATTTTCAAACAATTGCATGGTTCAATGACCTTTACAATCGAGGGCTTCTTGACCTTGCCCCGCCATATCAGAGACGTAGTGTTTGGAATCAGGCATATCGCGACTATTTTATCGACACGATACTGATGGGGTATCCGGCCCCTGCCATTTTCCTGTATGAAGAAATTTCAGACAATGGAACAGCTTTATACCATGTTGTCGATGGATTACAGAGGCTTACCACAATTTTTGAATTTGTCAAAGGTAATTATCCGGTAAGCGATGAAACGTTACGTGTCGAGCTTCAAGGTAGATATTTCGATGAATTGCCATCCGATATCAAGAAAAACTTTTGGGGATATACTTTTTCCGTGGAATATTTGTCTACCACCGAGGGAAGTGTTATTAGTAATATTTTTGACCGAATCAATCGTAATGTATCAAAGCTTACCTCTCAAGAATTGAGGCATGCTAAATATTCCGGATGCTTCATCACATCGGCTGAAGATATGTCAGAGCATTTATTCAGCCAACTGTACCAGAATTTTCCTAGAATCTCATCTCAATATAGAAAAAAGATGAAAGACGTTGAATTATTGTCTCAATTGCTATTGCTGGTAGAAGAAGGGCCTAAAGGATATTCCATTGATGACTTGAACGAAGCCTTTAGCAATAGAGATATGGAGTGGGATCAACAGAATGAAGTTGTTAATTCCTATAAAGACGTTGTCGGAATCATCAAATCTATAATCGAACAGGATAATGATAACCGGATCATCAAATCTCGTTTTCGTAATCAGGCAGACTTTTATTCTCTCTTTGGTATGCTGGCCGATCTCAAACGAAATAACGCATTACCACCGCTTGAACTGTTGACAGAGAAACTTGTCAAATTTTTGAATTTTGTAGATAATGACGAATCAAGAAATAAATATCCTGAAGTCAACCAATATTACGAATACGCAAGAACTGCATCAAACCGAACTACTGCAAGAAAAGAACGAATAAGAATTTTGACAGAATTCGTCTGCAAGCCTGTGGAATCGGAATAGCGCTTTCAAATCATGATAATCTTAAAGACAGTACAGCAAAAATATCTTGAAGATGAGCCTCATATCCGTATACTTGGAAAAAAAATCAATGATACTCTCATTCCTTTCTGCGAAAAAAATCATTTTGCATATACTTACAGATATAAAGAAGTGGAATCACTTGCTGAAAAGCTTGAGACAGGGAGATATTCGTCTTGGAATGCCATTGACGACTTGTTTGCAGCTACAATCATCATTCCCAATTTGAATCAGGAAGCTACGGTTGTCGGTTTTCTCGATAATGTATTTGATATAGATGCTGTCAAACGTCGGGGATCTACATTCAAAGCTCCGGAAGTCTTTCGTTTTGATGCAACGAGAGTGATAGCTCGACTCAAGCCTTATGATGATGAAAAACAGAGAATTCATGAACTGAAATTTGAAATACAAATCCGAACGGCTTTTGAACATGCCTGGTCTGCAGCCACCCATTCATTGACTTATAAATCCGATGAAATCAATTGGAAAGCCATAAGATTGTCTTCGCAGATCAAGGCGGCTGTCGAGCAATTGGATATGTTGATATCAGGATTTTCTGAAATCGATAAACATATTACTGCCCACAAATGGCCGGAAATCGAGTATAAAGTGCAGATTCTCGATTTTATTATAAAATATCTAAATGAAGGGAAAATTCCCGACGAACTCCGCCCAAAGAACCTGACGAGGTTTGCAGAAAATATGCTTGCATTGCTAAAGAGTTCAAAAAGCTGGCCAAAAAACAGGCGACAAATCTCCGGTTTTCTTAAAAATGTTTTTGAAACCCTTTCAAAGGGTATTGATTCATATGATTGCTTGACTTTTCCAAGAAGTGTCTCTCTCCTGCAATTTTGTTTTGGTATATTGATAAACAATGACAAATTACAACTTCCTTTAAATGGATATACGCCTTTAATTACAGAAGAATTTGAGATGCTCTTTCCTAAAATCAAAAGAGTGAAAAAACGGTTTTTTTTATGAAAGATACCGTCTTCTTATCATCTTATGCAATGACTGAATTTGACAAAAATAAAGAAGCTCAAATATTCGATTTTCAGGTTTCAACAGGTGACACAATAGGAAATTCCAAGACTGTATCCGCGATCCGTCTGACTTGGTCCGGATAATGGGATACCATCCATAATTACGCCGCAACTTTTTTTGAGATCAAGGAGCATCTTTGTCATTAGCCTTCCAATATACTGTGAGAATCTTTTGTAAGTCAGATAATAAATTGTATATATTTGAGACTGGCTAAATCAAAATGATCGACTTGGTCATGAGATAGATTGTAAAATTAGATGATTCCAAAATCATACTGTATCAATTTTATTTAGCCAGTCCCATTTTTATAATACAGTTTGATATTTTTATATGAAAGTTTCTTGAGATGCTGTTATTTCAAGATGTTTTGAATGGGTTAACCATTTAGCCATTCAAGGCTTGACTCAAAAATCCCTGACCTTGATTACAAGAATTAAAGCCTTCATTGTTAGTTGTGACCATCGGGTCATGGTGTCTATATGAAATGGTGTCACATATAGATGCACCTTTCCCCCTTAATCCCTCAAATCCTCCGCAATCCCTCAAGATAATGCCCATTTGTCTGAACTGATATTGCAGGGTATTTGCGGGATTGGTGGGATTATCATGCTCAATCCAATGTCTCAGCGTGAGAACCAGATTGTCTCATTGGCGTTTTTAACCTTGTTGTGATGATAAGGATAGTGATTTATAAAAACGATCTTGGGATCAGCTCAATTAGATTTTTTCTTTAATTTTTCAATAGCTTGTAACTTCAATGCTTTTGCAATATCTTCTGGTTTGAATATTTTTGCCAGATCTTCTGGTTTGAATATTTTTGCAATGTCTTCTGGCTTGAATTTTTTTATGCAGTCTTCCAGAGTAATATTTGCCCAGAAGAGATGATCGAACTGCCTGGCGAGTTCCATGAGTTTTTCAGATGTCAATTCTCCTTTCATATCATAACCTCCCATATCAAACCAGTAATTCAGCAGCCCTTTCATGAACCGATGAAGTTTGTGGACATGCACATTTTTCTGACGTGCATGGTGTCACTTTAAACCATCACAGTAAAAATATTTTTACCAGAGGTTTTTATCCATTCACACGTCCATTTTTTGTGTTTGGGAGTTCTGAAATCGAAGATAACAAGATAGCCAGTCTGAAGATGCCAGCGATCCAGATAATCCACCAATTGCAGAATACCTTTTTGATGAGCGGCCTTCCCCCGCCAGATTTTCAACTCGATCACATGTTTTTGGTGCAGCCAGGTTACCACCACATCCAGACGTTTTTCTTCGGAAATCTGAACTTCTTTAAAATCGAAGCCTTTGCCGTTAATAATCGGTTTCAGGAATGCCAGGAACAGCAGACACCCGTTACGCTCAAGAAATGAGGCATCTTTGCGGCTGTATTCATATTGCATAAATTCCTGGAATTTGACGAGTACCTGTTCAAGATCAAGATTGTCATGGCCATCAATAAAATTATCACGAAAATTGTAGTGACCGGTTTTGATGGATGTTTCGATTTTCGAACTCATATAATTATACACACGCTGCTCATAGATGCGATTATGCATATGTACAATATTTTTTTTATTTCTGAAAATTCCATACATCAACCCAAGATTTATCAAGGGGTTATCTTCATTATACTGTTTTTGATCTCCTTCCATCAGGATCTCATATACCATATTGTAGAGATTCGGGTAGTTTTCCAGGTTTTTGATCAGACTTTCAAAATTCGTGTTATTTTCCATCAATATGCACTTCACAGCCTCTTCGACATCCTGTTTTTCGCGCCATTGCGGGGATTTCATCATATGCTCATCGATAATTTTGCATAAGCGACTCACCAGAAATGGATAGCCTGAAGTGTAATGGTATAGCTGTTCGGCGACTTTCTGAACATCCATATCCACTTGCTTCGATTGTGCATAATCATGCAGCATGGTGGAGATCTCAGCCGGCTGAAAACTCAAATCCACCAGAAAATCGGCTGCGATATTCCAGGGGCTGTTATAAGTTTGTTCTTCATGATGCCGCAATTTCAGTTTCAAAGATTTGACATCAAACATCTTTTTCCGGTAAATTGTCTGGATTTTGCAAATTTCATAATCCTGTTCATCCTTTAATCCTGCAAATCCTGATTCAGAAATTTTCCAATGATGTTTCAAAAAGTTCGATGATGTAAAAAAAAAATGGGGAGGCTTACAAATCTGAAAAGTGGCGGAGAGAGAGGGATTCGAACCCTCGGTACAGCTTTAAACCGTACACTCGCTTAGCAGGCGAGCGCCTTCAGCCAACTCGGCCATCTCTCCGTTTTCTATAATAACACCGGGATACAAAATTACCGGTTATGTTCTGGCGGAGGGAGTAGGATTCGAACCCACGGAGCCGTTAAACTCTACGGTTTTCAAGACCGCCGCCTTAAACCACTCGGCCATCCCTCCTTGCTTGAATTTGTGCTTGTAATAGGTTTTTTATTGAAAGTCAATCATTTTTTCAAAAAAAATCTATATAGTTTACAAACTGTCCAGATATTGGTAAAAGCTGTTTCATCGTTTTTATCTTTTAATACCGATGTTCGAGGCAAGGGGCATAAACATTTTGTGAAAAACATTTGATTACACAAAAAATGAAAGGGAACCGTAATGTCTGATTTAAAAGCGAATTTCGAGAAAGCTGCCGTAGATGTAAAAGGACTTTCCAAGAAACCTGACAACAACACGCTGTTGAAACTTTACGCTTTGTACAAGCAGGGAACTGATGGGGATGTGTCCGGAAAACGGCCTGGATTGACAAATATCAAGGGAAGGGCCAAATTTGACGCATGGGGCAAAGAAAAAGGCAAATCAAATGATGATGCAATGGAAGAATATATCAAACTTGTCCAGAGCCTGATATCATAACGGAGAAACAATATGGATAAAAGGGCTATAAGCAGGCTTTGTGCATTTCATATATTTGAAGGATTGCAGGAAGGGCTGTCCCATTTCTCGGGTCCCAGCCGGATCGCTGTCATATTTGCGAACCAGCCCTGGAACACCATGCGTATTTATGACCCCCAGAACCTGCTCAGGGGTCATGAACCCAAACTCAAGAAACTGTATGTGGATTCCGAAGAATGGCGAAAAGGACATATGCTTTCACAGGATCAACTCGAAACTTTTGAGCAGCCTGAACCTTTGAAAGACCCGGAGCTTGCCGGCCTTATTTCCTGCGGAGGCATGTCCAGATCTCTTTTTTTTCAGATGTGGTTTACCGAACATCATCCAGATATGTGTTCCATAGGCCCCACCCAGCGGTGGCTTGAACATGCTGTGTGGCTTCTTTCAAATGAGGCTATAAATCCTACCACCTGCCAGATCGGCACATCCGGGTATGTACTCAGAGAATATGCTACCCATGCTGTCCGGGATTGTATCGTAGACGAGACCAACCGGATACTCGGCATGGATGTACAGATGCGTAACTATCCGATTTTAGACGCAGTGTTGGAAATATCCAAGACAAGGGAAGAAGGCAGATGGCCAAGGGGTAAACTGGTCTTTGTTGAACCGCGATTCTTATCAGAACTTAATTTTCTGGCCCGATTTCCTGCTGACGAACAGGCACAGCTTGATAATTTCAAGCATGTACGCAAACTTCTGCAATCTGTAGAAACCTCGGATCTCATGCTTGTTTCGGATGGAAAGACAATTGTGGGAATTGCGGCAGGAAAATTGCCTGAATGCCCGATTATCGCTGATTTCAGGGATGGAGCGGGTTTTTTGTATTTAAACGGCACTCTGATATGCAGCTTTTATGATGGCAGATTTCACTCATCTACAAGAAAGGCTCGTCTTGTTCAGTTGGAAGAACTTTTTATTGATGCGGGAATTGCTGATGATGATCAGCACACATTGTTCAAAATCATATCTGAAATTGTTCATAATGCAGAAAACTGCAAAATTGGCTGCACCCTTGTAGTCGACTTGAACGAGTTTCATATCAATGTGGCCGGGCAGCATCTGGAAAGACCGCTTGATCTTAAAGGTGAAAAATTTCTTGAACTTGCAAAATCCCTTTCAAGGCTGGACGGGGCAATTCATATCTGTTCAGATTTAAAGCTTTACGGATTTGGCTGTATTCTGGACGGAAAAAGTATAGCCGTGGAAGACCGGGCAAGGGGAGCGCGGTTTAATTCCGCACTTCGATTTACTGCCGGGCATAAAAATATTGTCGTGATAGTTGTTTCTTCGGACAGGCCCGTATCCATAATTCAGGAAGGGGTTGAACTGAGCGCGCAATGCCAGTGGAAATCCATTGCTTCAGGCATACCCGATGCATGCGCTCTAAACGAATGGGTGGAAAATTAAATTATTGCTGACACTTCTTATTGATAAACGCCGCTATTTTTGCATCCGTGAGCATCAGAGCCTTGTTGCAATTTTTTGCAGCATAGTTCGATGATTCCTTGTGAAGACAGGTTTTCGGGTCCTGGATTATTCCTGCTCCCTGGTTTCTTATAATTTCGCAGATTCCTTCAGAACCGTCTTTATCCGCACCTGACAGAATGATCCCCATGCTTCTTGATCTGACAATATCCGCAACCGAAAGCATGAGCATATTGATTGCTCCCCTCTTCTCAGGAAAAGGGGATTCATGCACCTCAAGAGTTATTACTCCCCGCGTACGTTTCAAAGTGACATATTCGAGACCGGAAGCAAGATAGCAGACTCCAGCAGAGACCAGATCTCCGTTTCTGGCTCGTTTGACCCTGCATGCACTGTATCTCGACAGATATTTTGCGAAAGCGTCAACATGAAAGGGCTGCTCGTGCTGCATGACTATGTATGCCGCAGGCAGGTCGGGACGAAGATGGGGGATGATCTTTAAAAGAGGAGAAAACCCCCCTTCCGCAGCACCTATAGCGCAGACATGACGACAGGAAAGGCTTTTGGATTCCGTTTCTGTTTTTTTGCCGGACTTCATACGGGCCAGCCGGATAGCACTTATTTCCACTTCCGCTGCCAGGCTTATCTTGTGAAGAATACGAAGGCATTGATCCTTTAAGCTCATGGGCCTGCTATTGGAAGGCTTATGGATGAAATCCACGGCTCCGTATTTCAGAGCATCAAAAGTTTCCTGCGATCCTTCTTTTGTCAAAGTTGAACACATGACAGCAGGTCTCGGATATCTTATCATCATATGCTTCAGTGTAGTCAGTCCATCCATTTCCGGCATATTTATATCCAATGTTACTACGCTTGGATTAAGTTCGGGAATGAGTTTCAAGGCTTCTTTTCCGTTAGTCGCTTCTCCCACTACATGAATTCTGTCGCTGCTTTCAAAAATTTTATGGATAACCTGACGCATCAGTTTGGAATCATCCACAATAAGAAGCCTGATCGGGTCTTTCACTCCATTACCTCCGAAAATTTAAAATCTTTTATCTTTATTCAAAACATTATTCAGCGTTTAAATGCCTCATACTGGCCTCTGGCATCTTTTACAAGCTCCGCCATAGAGTTGTTCAATTTTTCATCCCATTTTGTGGCAACCCTTTCTGCTATTGTTTTAATACCTGCCGCAGCTTTTGAATAGGGCTGAGATGTCATTAAAACCGTTCGTTTTCTGGCAGACATGCGAACCGCTTCATCGAAAAAAATAAAGCCGAAATAATCAGCATCTATAGACAATCCCTGCTTAATAGTAGCATCAAGTTTTTTCAATACATTCAATTCGTCTGGATGATCTCCCATATTAAAAACAATACGGGGGCGGTACAGGCTGCACATCTTTCTGGCATGTTCTGCAAGCTGTGGATCTATTTTTGCTATCTTATCGATCATGGAACCGACGGTCAGGCTTTCAGCGGAAATAGGCTGATTAAAAGCTGCAAGCATTATGTCCAGAGCTTTTTTATTGGTCTGGGCCACGTTCACTATTACCCTCAACATGAAATTTTTCAGAAACATTATGAAATTCATGATAGAAGATGTCTCAAATGATGTGATTATAATGCCCTTATATGCCAGCCCATAAAAATTCAAGGTATTGAACACAGTACCAGCACCTAAATCGAGAATCACATATCGGGAGGGAATACTCTTAATTTTTTTTAGCAGAAGCCTGCGCTGTTCAAACGATATATCTGCCATAAAAGGAGTTTTTCCATCTCCGGGCAGAAATTTGAGATTGGGGATTTTTGTATCTATTATCAGGTCATTAAATTTTATGTTCCCTGATTTCATAAAATCCCCGATTCCCGGAAAACGGTTGGGAATTCCAAGACAGGAGTATAAATTGGCACCTCCCAGGTCCAGATCCACGGCGGTTGTAGTATGCCCCATTCTGGCCAGGGCAATAGCAAGGTTAGCAGCCAGAACACTCTTGCCGACTCCTCCTTTACCACTGGCTATCGGAATGATCGTTTTTTTTTCCATCATAAAAACCGTTTACCTTTTAATTAAATGCCTTGCGCCATTACCGCTGAAATAGCGTCCACCAGTCTGCGGTCGTCCAATACCAGATCCACCACATCTTTTTCTATTGCATTATCCGTAAGATTCGGAAAAACGCAACATTTTGAATCTTTAACCATCGTCATGCCAAAAGCCTGCTTGATTCTTGCAAACCCTTCTGCACCATCATCGCCCATTCCACTCAATAAAATACCTATCGTATGCTGATGAAAAACATCGGCAGCAGAAGAAAACATTACGTTTAAAGGCTCTGGTATTTTTGGCCCTTTGCGAAGCACCACCTCACCTTTTTGATTTATGCCAACGGTCAGAGATTGTTCATTGGAGCAGATATAACAGACCCCCTGCTCCATGACGGATTCGTCTTCGGGCATTCTTATCCGCCAGGGTACATGTTCATCAAACTGTTTCACGAACGCTGACAGAATTTTCGGAGATATTTCCTGGATCACCACCATTGAAGCGGGTATGGTCGGGGAAAGACTCGATAAAAGCCGAATTATGGTATTAGGTCCGCTTAACGTTGTACCCAGCGCGATTATGTATTCGAGGGGATAATATTTATATAATTGTTTCAGCCTGTTTTCAACCCCCCATTGATCAGAGAGCTTTACCCTGCGAACATTGTCCATGTTCATGGTGGAGGCTATCTTTACTCTGTCAACAATTTTCTGCCGGGCTTTTTCTATATCCACAGATACAGCACCTGATGGCTTGGGAACGAAATCAGCTACTCCAAGCCTCAAAGCTTCGAATGTCACAGCTCCATCCATGAAGAGGGAACTTAAAACCACTATGGGAACCGGAATTTCGATCATGATATGTCTTATTGCGGCCAGCCCGTCCATTACGGGCATATCAATATCCAGGGTGATCACATCCGGCTCAAGCTCTTCAATCATGCCCAATGCTTCCAGGCCGTTGGCTGCTCTGCCCACCACCTCAATCATCGGGTCTGTTTCCAGGATTCCGGCCAGGGCTTTTCTCATGAACGCTGTATCATCCACAATCAATGCTCTTATTTTCCTGTTCATAAATTACACCCTGGCCTTTTTTTCATTATTTTTCAGCTATTGCCTTGATAATACCGGCGGTGTCGGCTTCTGCCGAAACTAGCTGGTTTTTTATGGCTGCTTCCAGAGAACCTGCCACCATGCAGGTGTCGAGTTTCTGGATTATGATTTGACCATCTCTTTCTCTTATCCGTTTCAGTCCTTCCATGCTGCCTGTATTTGCCCCGGAAAAGAGGACTACGAGCATCTTGCCCGAATATTCGTCCGCTATGGATGAGAAAAAGCTGTCTGTGTTATCCTGATCATGCTCGCCCGGAAGCTTATTTCCAATTTTTATAATTGTCTGTAATCCTTCAGCCTGCATTGAAAAAGGAGATCCGCAGGCTCCGACATAACAGGTCCCTCCGAAAACAGGGGTTTCTTCTGTTATCGGACAAACCGGAATCTGGCTTCTTTTGTTCAGATAACATACCAGAGATGACACAAACCCTTCGGGCATATGCTGGATTGCTATTATTCCCGCATTCGTGTTTCGTGACACCAGAGGGATCGTGCGGATAAGTTCTGCGTATCCACCTGCTCCCGAACACAAGACCACAATTTTTCCACAAGGCCGCTTTGTCTTTTCTTTCCTGTTCTGTGCAGGATTGGCTTTGGGAGCTCTGATACGTTTAAAGCTCTTTGTGGCAGCCGTTGCTGAAGTTTTTACACTTGAAATAAGTCGGTTCTGCTGTCCTGACATATCTTTTCTTTTGACCGGCTTGTTTATAAAATCCACGGCCCCCAGAAGGAGAAAATCAAGAACCCTTACCTGAGAACTTTTATGGGGATTGCTGACGATAATCACAGGGCAGGGCGTTTTTATCATTATATGTTTGATAGCGGTCGAACCATCCATTACAGGCATGTTTACATCAAGGGTAATCAGATCAGGTTTGAATCTGTCGATTTTATCGAGAGCTTCTTCCCCGTTTTTTGCTGTCCCTATAACCTTAATCCCTTTATCCGATTCGAGCATGTCTGTTAAAATTCTGCACATCATGGATGAATCATCAACGATGAGTACCCGCAGTCTGGCTGTATTTTTGTCAGCAACAGTATTTTTGTTACCTTCTTTGGATGCTTCTTCCGCTTCTATTGCTTTTTCATCGACCCTTCGCAATCCTTCCATGAGGAGAAACTGCCAGTTTTTATCGATTGTTATCTCTGCTACAGGAACATTTCCGAGGGTTTCGAAACTGCCGCTTCGCCAGGCAAGGATCTCATAAAATGCCTCTTCTCCATGAAGGTCTTTATAAACAGCATGGATGATTTCCCCTTCTTCAATGAATAATGTGCCGACTTCGTCTCCCTTGCGAGCTCGAATGGCTGTACTTATTGCAGAAAGGCAGCACATCTGAATCAGGTCGTCAAGCTGAATATTACTGAGTGTTCCTGCAAAGCCCGATCCTTTTTCCTGTGAGATTTCTTTTGCGATCAATTCCTTTAAATGGCCAAGATCGACCGGTTTTTCAAGAAAATAAAGACATCCGCTCTCTTTTACCTGTTCACGGACTTTCCTGGAGGAATAGCCGGTCATCAAAATGACTTTGGTTTCCGGGTAGCGTACTCTGATTGTGGCAAGAAGATCAAGACCTGTCATTATCGGCATATTGATATCAGACACCACAAGATCAATCTTTTCACGATCCAGTATGGCCAAGGCTTTTTGTCCATCATTGGCCATCAGAATTTCGTATTGGTTTCTGTCACCGGCCAGCCCTTTTTTCAGCATGAACAGAATAGTCGGGTCATCATCAACTATCAGTAATCTGGCATTAATATTGGTCATTACTGAAGCCTCTTGTCAGAATCCATGCCGAACCTGTCAGCATATACCGGATTTACAAAATTGGCCGAATTTGAAAGATTGAGTCCGGTTCTCTTTCTAGCCTGCCTGCTGATGGAAAGGTTGATAAGCTCATACACATCAAGAATCAAGGAAATTCTTCCGTCGCCCAATATCGTGGCTCCTGAAAATCCGCTTCCTTCCTGCAGATAATCGACAAGGGGCTTGATTACGGTCTCTTCCTGCCCCAGCAGAGCATCAACGACGAGTCCCACCTTTCTCATACCAGTATTTACAACCACTACGAAGAATTTTTTCAGATCTGGATTTACAGGCGCTATATTGAAAATTTCGGAAAGCCTGAGAAGGGATAGTGTGGTATCTCGAAGATAAATGACTTCCACTCCTTCAATTACGGTTATATCATCGTCGTAAACCCTCAACGTTTCTTCAACCGCTGCAAGAGGAATAGTAAATATGTCCGTACCCACCTTAATCAGCAGAGCATGAATAATGGCCAGGGTCAGGGGAATCTTGATCCTGAATCTGGTTCCCACTCCTTTTTTCGAATCAATTTCTATGGTTCCGTTCAATGCCTCAATATTTTTTTTGACTACATCCATGCCCACACCTCTGCCTGATGTGCGGCTGATGCTTTCAGCTGTTGAAAATCCCGGTTTCATGATGATAGACATTAATTCCCGCTCGGACATGCGGTCAAGTTCTTCTTTTGTAAAAATTTTCTTCTCAGCAGCCCTGATTTTGATTTTTTCTAAATCAAGCCCTCTTCCGTCGTCTGCTACTTCTATGACGACATGATTGCTTTCATAATAGGATTCCAGTCTGAGAGTGCATGTATCAGGCTTGTCAGCAGCCCTGCGTTCAGGAACAGATTCGCACCCGTGATCCACGCAGTTTCTTATCATATGGAGCATGGGATCGGAAATTTTTTCGATGACCATTTTATCGAGTTCGGTATCTTCACCTTCTATTTCGAGCTGTACCATTTTGTGGGTATGATGGCAAAGATCTCTGACCAGTCTGGGATAACGTCCGAACAGGCGGGCTATTGGGAGCATTCTTACTTTCATGACCCCTTCCTGAAGCTCGTTTGCCACACGGGCCAGAGCCACAGTAGCCTCGCTCAAGCGAAAGGTCAAAGCTTTGACCGATTTCATGTCCCTTTGCTCCAGCCCTATTTCGTTTTGAAGATATCGCTGAAGATCCCTCATTTCCGAGTATAGCTGGGAAAACCATGCCCGGCTGACCACAAGTTCACCCACCTGGTTCATCAAAGAATCAATTTTTCGGGCATCCACGCGAAGACTTTGGGCAACTGCTTTTTCAGAGCTGCCTTCCTGTTTTACATATTCCTTTTTATCTTCATTGATTTCCGGCTTATCTTCATTGATTTCCGGCCTATCTTTCTTGATTTCCGGCCTATCTTTCTTGATTTCCGGTTTATCTTTCTTGATTTCCGGTTCGATAGATTCGGTTTTTTTCAAATCGTCTTCTGCTGATTTTAAAGATTCTGTCTCTGAATCAATTTCGGGGCTGACAGCGCTTTTTTTATATTCCTGGCTTATTTCTTCGATCTTTTCTTTTTTTACCACAGATTGCCGCGTTTCAAGTCTGGGCAAATCTTTTTTGTCCTCTGATATATTTTCAGGTAATATCTCTTCTGATGGTATCTCTTCTGCTGATATCTCTTCTGGCCCCTTGCTCTGCCTGTTTTCAAAGATTACAGGTTCCTGTCTTTTTTCAGATTGAACCTCAGCTTTCGCAGCTATATTAATTTTTTCTTTTTTTTCAGTATCAGAATTTTTTTTCAGATCGGGAGTTATTCTCTCGGTCAGAGATTTTTCAAGATCATCTGCAAATGTCTCAGGTACTTGTTCTTCGGACTGTTTCATAACAGGCCCTGAATCAAAAACATCATCTAATTCATCGAACAATCCGTCGTAGTCGGGTATGTATTCCTCTGTCTTAGAAAGAGGCTGCTGTTCAGATGACGGTGATGTAGAAAATTCTTCCATGACCTGTTTTACTGTTGATACATGTTCTGTTTTTGTATCGGGCTTGGAAACAGATTCGGGTTTTTGTTCCGGTTCATCTTCAAGCTCAATATCCGGTTCAAGGCCGGGTTCCAGCTCATCTTCAAGTTCAATATCCGGTTCAAGGGCAGATTCCAGCTCATCTTCAAGTTCGATATCCGGTTCAAGGGCGGATTCAGGTTCGTCAAGATCGTCGAAATTCATATCTTCTCCGAGGATTTGATCAATATCGTCGCCGATCATATCCTCAAGGCTGTCAATATCATCTGGAAGTTCAGCAACTTTAGGATCATCGATTCTCAGACCTGTTCTGATAGTTGCACAGGTTGGAACTTTAAGATTAGTCGAATCTGTTGAAGTATCTGCATTGTCCGTAATTTTTATCTGCTCTATCCTGAATTTTTCCATCTTCGGAAATCGCTGGATGATTTCTTCTGTAAAAGGAACCATGATATTATTCACAAAACCAGCCTGGTCAAATGCCTGCCCAGAAGATATTTCTTCTATAGCTGATTCGATTGCGTCGATCCAGCTATCATATATCTGGGTCAGTTTACTGTAATCCATATAATTGGCGGAAGACAGCAGGCTGTTGACATATCCGAGACACATGTTCAGAATCGAGACTTTGTCATCGCTTACTTGAAGATTTTCAACCTGCCCTTTTAAAAGCTCCATATTTTCTTCAAGATGCTGTATGAAAATTTCGAAAAGCTCATCATCGTAATCTTCTTCATAACTTTCATCATCGTAATCGTCTATAAAATCGTCATCTTGATTATAATCATCTTCATCAAATGTTTCGGCAAGAAGCTCTTCGTCTTCCATATTCTCATCCATTTGATCTTCACCACCGAACTCAGCACAGATAATGTCTATACGGCCTATTATGTCATCTACCCCGGTTTTTTCTTTTTGCAGATGCTTGAGGTCTTCGCAGAGGATAGCCATGCGATCTCTGGATTCAATGAGGGTATCAATTATGTTTCTGTCCGGCAGAGTATCACCGTGTCTTAATATTTCCAGAAGGTTTTCCAGTTTGTGGGCAAGATCACCAATTCTTTCCATACCCAGATATTCAGCAGAGCCTTTTATGGTGTGTGCACACCTGAATATGTCATTCAAAACTTCCCGGTTGGCAGGAGCTGCTTCCAGCTGGAGCAGGCCGGTTTCCATTTCGTCCAGATGTTCTTCAGCCTCGGCGATAAAGTCTTCCAACATAGATACGTCAATCATCATCCGTTCTCCTTTTGACCTGGCACATTCTCTCCGAGTACTTTATCGTCTTCGATCCTGACATCGTAATAATCAAAAGCCCTGATCATTGACCGCATGTCTTCAAGATGCTCGCGAATCATTCCAATATTCTCTTCAACTCCGTCCTGCATTTTCTCATCTCGAATTTTCTCATCTCGAATTTCATTGGCACAAGAATCATTCCTGTTATCTTTCGAGTTTTCCGGATTATGACACTGCTCAATTTTATCAAGGATTCTGAGAGTATAAGTCGTATTGTTCCAGGCATAGAGCAGAATTTCCTGCAGATTCATAGCAAGCTCGTTGATCAGACTGCCGATATGGCCTATATCTCCTCTGGTTTTTATGGGCAGCAACTGGTCAAGCCTGCCTTCGGCCATCTCGCGGGTGATTATTGCCATTTTATCCAGGGGATCGACAACATTTCTGATAAATAAATGCAGTACTGTCAGCATGAGTAAAAATGCCATGAGCGTCACACCTGCGACACGATATTTTATAATTGACCAATGGTAATGTATTTGTTCTGCTTTATCTTGAAAATCCCGTCCTGCACCATTACCATCGCTCGTGCTGACATCTATTCCATTATCTGTGTATGCTGAATCTTCTACAAAAAAAGACTCAAGCAAAATGCCGATACCGCGAATCTCATATAGCAGCGTACATCCGGCTGCCATGCTGATCAGCATCAGAATTATAAAATATTTGAGCAGTTTTTGATATACACCAGAACCGCTCGATTTTACAATAGAAATTCCCATGAGTGGATTTTTAATCACTCCCGTCAATCAGGCCAAGGATCTGCTTTGAATTGTGCTTGTTCACATATCCGAGAGCGCCTAATGATTCAGCGTCCTGTTTGTATTTCTGTTCATCCAGGTTGGAAAGGAAAATAATTTTTGCTTTGTTGTCGGATTTGAGGATTTCTTTTGCAGCAGTGAAACCATCCATTTCTCTCATGGTTATATCCATAGTGACCACATCAGGTGTCAGGCTTTCATACATCTGCACAGCTTCTCTGCCGTTTTTGGCTTCTCCTGCAATCGTATGTCCCGCTGATTCCAGAGTCTTTTTCACCATCTTCCTCATGATGGAAGAATCATCTACTACCAGTATGCTCTTACCCATTGTTTATCCTTTTTTCATTACTTTCCCAGTTTTATTGCTTTCCCAGTTTTATTACTTTCCTGGTCTTATTACTTTCCTGGGACTTTTCAATCTTCCCGGTCGAAGTCTTTCAGTTTTTTTATCTCTTCGATATTGAGAATTCTGGCAAAATCAAGAAGTATCAACAATCCGTCATCGATTTCACAGACCCCCCGGATGTACTGGCTGCTCAAACCCGCTGTCACAATATCGGGGGGCGGTTCAATGGAATCTGTACGTATTTTGAGAACCTTTGTTACCGAATCTACTATAAACCCGGTAACTCGTTCGTCTACGTTGATGATCAGAATCCAGACTTTGCCGTCTTTGTTCTTATCCTTGTAAAGATTGAGGCGTTTGCGTAATTCAATGACTGGTATAATGCTTCCCCTTAGATTGATTACGCCCTCAATGAATTCCGGAGAATTGGGTACCCTGGTGATTGGTGTCGAACGGATTATCTCCTGAACCATTAGAATATCAACCCCAAAGTACTCCCTGCCGATCTTGAAGCCCACAAGCTGAGTGATAAGATCTGCTTCCTGATCCACTTTTTTACTGACAAATGACTGATCCATTTACTTATTTCCCTTTTAGCCGTTCTTTCCGGTAATTTACCCGAACAGGAACATATTGATTTCCATCTTCGTTTTTCCCGGTTAGCCGATCAGTGTTTGAACTTTTCCATCTGTGTGGTCAGCTCTTTTGAAAGATTCTGGAGGTTCTGGGAAATACCTGCAACCTCGCCTGCGCCTTCCACTGTCTTACGCGATCCTTCGATTGACTGATCCGTGATTTCTCGAAGTTTTTTGGAACGGCCTGCCTGGGTATTGGTCAAATCCTGCATATTGTCAGTTCTTTCAGCTATTCCCTTCATTTCATCACCGATATTCTTGACCATTTCATCGGCTGAGGTAACCAGCGTTTCAATATCATGAGATTTGTCAACCAGAGATGCGAGTGCTGTCTGAGCAGCTTGCCGGCGTTCACCCTGTTTTCCAGCCATGCCCCCGATTTCCCTGGCATAAATATTCAACTCTTCCATGAGTTTACGAACCGCTTCGGTTTCTTCTGCCAGAATATTCGTTGTTTCGGAAATCCCTTCAATAGCATTCATGTTGACTTTACCACCTTCGGCGATTCTCTTGAGTGATTCCTGAGACTGGTCAGTCAATCGGGTTCCTTCAGATACCCTGGCTGTTGAATCTTTTATAAGCTGGGTAATCTCTTTGGCTGCTTCCGAAGATCGTTGAGCAAGTTTCCCAACTTCGTCGGCTACGACCGCAAAACCTTTTCCATGAGAGCCTGCACGGGCTGCTTCAATAGCGGCGTTCAAAGCAAGAAGGTTGGTCTGTTCTGCAATGTCGGTGATAACTGATATTATTTCAGATATCTGTTCCGAGGATTCGGCAATCGATTTCATACCTTCCACAGTAGCATTGACAGAGATAGTGCCTTCGTCAGCGGCCTCAAGAACGTTTTTGCCATGCTCTCCAGACTGGATGGCAGCATTTGTCATCTCTTCCACTGATTTTGTAATAGCGTTTACCGCATTATTGACCCTTTCCACCGCTTCACCCTGTTTATTCGCAGTGGCAACAACCTTTGCTCCGGTTTCACCCATAACACCGACCCGTTCAGTTGCAACATTGGCTTCTTCCACCTGGCTGTAAGACGCTTCGGATACTACTTTCATGTCATTGACCAGATTCTGGATCAAGGTTGTTGATCTGTCAGCAGATTCTTTCTGCTGCCCTGAATGACCGGCAACCTCTTTGGCAGTTACACCCATATCACTCACAGTTTTCTGTATCAACTGCACCTGTTTTTCTTCTTCGGTGGCCCGTTGCTGATTGGCCGTAGCCCGCCGGAACACTTCCCCTGCGTTTGATTCCACTTCAACGGCAGCCGAGGCCACCACATCAAAGGATTCTCTCAACTGTTTCATCATTCCATTGAACTCTTTTGCCATGGAGCCGATTTCATCACTGCCCCTGACGGGTACTTCCTTTGTCAGGTCATGGGTTATGGCCACGTTGTTGATAATCTCGGCAATTTCGACAACGGGTTTTGCAATGGTACCGGAAAGCCAGAACCAGATAGCAGTTGCTATGAAAAGAATTATAACACCCATGAAGATAAGGATCATGTAAGCCTGATTTCCCTGTTTCTGGATATTGTTGATTCCCTCTTCAAATTCATCTATGTAAGATCCCGCACCGATGATCCAGTCCCAGGGGGCAAAATACATGACCTTGGCAACCTTGACCCGGCTTTGTATATCTCCCGGATTTTTCCATGCGTAATTTGTCGTCCAGATACTTCCAACTGAAAGCCCTCTGGCATTATCTATAATATCTTTTATAAAGTTATTCCCGTCCGCATCCCTTGAATCTCCGATATAATCTCCATCCCGATCTCCGCCTTTTGAAATGATATAATTTGCTTTTGAGTCTATGACATAGACATAACCGGTAGTACCTACTTTTGTGTCTATGATGGCTTTCCTGAGACTTTTTGTACTCTCCTGGGGTACTCCGACATACAGCATACCGATGATTTTGCTGTTGATATCATAGATTGGTTCGTAAAGAGTGATATACCAAGCATTTACAACAAATGCCCTGCCCTGGAATGTCTGTCGTCTCAATACCTTAGAAACCACAGGATTGTCTTTTCCATTGGTATTAATCGCAGGAATGAATGTTCCGATAGCTCTGGAACCATCTTTGGCAATAACATTCGTTGCAACTCTGAGCATATCACCAGCTGAATTCATACGTTGAAATACAGTACAGGTTATAGAGCCTCCTGCCAGTTTCTGCACATCATCCACCAGTATGGCAGGTTCTCTGGAATCGCTGATCTGTCCGAGCCACTGCTCTCCCAACGTCATTTTAGGCAGATCCGCAGTACGATAGGTGTTGTCAAACTGATTCTTGGCGTTCCAGGATACGATCTCATCTTCTAAAGAAAATCTTCCCATCCGATTAGCCGAGGATCTGGCAGCGTTCATAGCAGCTTTCAGGTATTTTTCCAGTATCTCCTGCTGGCTCTTGACCATCGCATATACGCCTTCCACTATATGCTCAAGATCGTTAGAGGCAAGTTTCTGGTTTTCCTTCTTAGCTTCCTTGACTGTGTTATCGTATTGATAGAAGGAAACAACTCCCACGATCAGAGCCGGAAAAATGGCCAGAACAAGCCCAAAGCTCAGAAGTTTTCTCCGGAGTTTCATGTTATTGATCCAGTTAAACATTAGCCTTTTCCTCCTGTTCGGTTTGAGATGTCGGTTTCAATGCCGAATGCAAAAAAATCAAAATAATAAAAAAATAGCTTATATCGGTTCCGGATATCAATGACCTGCGTCATATAAGATCCGTGCTGCAGGAATCCGGTTGTTCAAAAGCCTTAAAAAACATGCGTC
>JAUCGE010000213.1 GCA_030377965.1 Desulfobacterales bacterium HSG16 | reverse complement strand
GATTATATCGGGAGAGGTCTTAATCTGCCTCCCAGCGATGTTTTTGGAGTCGCGTCATTTTACGCACTTTTTTCCATGAAGCCAAAGGGAAGAAACATAGTGAGGATCTGTACTGGTACGGCCTGCTATGTCAAGGGGGTCAAGGAGGTTCTTGCTCGTATCGACAATGAATACCAGGTGAAAGAAGGCCAGACCTCGGAAGACAGGCGTTTTACAGTGGAAGGGGTTCGATGTCTCGGAGCCTGCGGTCTTGCCCCGGTCATGGTTGTAAACAAGGATGTACATGGAAGTATAAGCTCAGGCGAGATTGTCCAGATTCTCGATAAATATCAATGAGTTTATAAATATGAAAACATCGATCGTTTACTGTCTGGTCATATTGAACGGACATCTTATGATCAGACAATTTAAAAGGCATGGTAAACCTCTATGAAGCTATATGAAATCAGGGATATTTTAAAAGCAAAGGTATTGTCCTGTGAAAATTTGATGGATAAAACCGTTTTTGCAGGCGGAGGTTCAGATCTCACGGATACGATCTTATCCTCTGTAGCCGAAGGCTCTTTGCTTCTGACCGGCCAGATTACGGAACAGCTCATTCGCACTTCCAAGATTGCCGGATTCGAGGGAATCGTGTTTGTACGGGGTAAATTACCGGAAGAAAAGGTTCTGGAACTTGCCAGATCTTTCGATATACCGGTAATGGTAACCGATTATTCGATGTTCGTTGCAAGCGGCCGGCTGTATATGAACGGGCTCAGAGGACTGGACGGGTCCTGGTAAGCGGTATCAAGGAGAAAATTATGGCAAAACTGACTATAGATGACCTGAAGCGGATAAAAGAATCAGCCCGCAGAAATCTTGCCCTGCGAAGTGAAAAAGGCGTTATCGATATCCTTGTACATATGGGTACATGCGGAATTGAGGCAGGAGCGCGGGATGTGATGAAGGCTTTGCTTGATGAAACGGAAAAAAGCGGTCGGACAGATATCCGGGTGCTGGCCGGACCCTGCGGAGGTATGTGTGGTGTCGAGCCGACCATAGTTATCAAATCCGATGGAGCAGAGCCTGTGATTTATCAACAGATGAATCCAGATAAAATCCAACAGGTTTTTGCATCCCATGTTCAAAAGGGAGAAATCGTAACCGCATTTGTCAAGGCCCCGGAAACAACAGGAGAGTGATATGAGCAAGATAAGAATCCAGATAATGTTGTGCAGCGGAACCGGATGCCATTCCACAGGGAGCCTGGTACTTCGCAAAGCCCTTGATGAAGAAATCGAAAAACAGGGGCTTGCCGAAGAAGTTGTGGTCATAGAAACCGGATGTAACGGTTTTTGTGCTGTAGGCCCTGTCATGCTGGTACAGCCAGAAGGAATTTTTTATCAGAAGGTGAAAGTTGATGATGTTCCCGAACTGGTCACGGAACATTTCCTCAAGGGCCGGCCGGTGGAAAAACTCTTTTACAAAGATCCGGCTGACAAAAAACGGATTCCGATAATGAACGACATTCCGTTTTTTACACACCAGATGTTTCGGGTCATGCGGAACAAAGGAATCATAGACCCTGAAGTCATTGATGAATATATTGGCCGTGACGGTTATTTTGCCGTTGCAAAGGCTCTAAAGGAAATGGCTCCCGAAGACATCATCGAAACAGTCAAGGACTCGGGAATCAGGGGCAGAGGCGGAGCCGGTTTTCCAGCCGGACTCAAGTGGCTGTTTGCCAGCAAAAGCGAATCTGATGTAAAATACGTTCTTTGCAATGCTGATGAAGGTGATCCAGGAGCGTTCATGGATCGCAGTATTCTTGAGACAGATCCCCATGCAGTACTCGAAGGCATGATCATAGCAGCCAGGGCCATAAACGCCAGCCAGGGATATATTTACGCAAGAACGGAATACCCGCTGGCTATAAGCAGGCTTACCATAGCGATAAACGCTGCTCGTAAATATGGCCTGCTGGGTAAAAACATATTGGATACCGGATTTGATTTCGATATCGAAATTTATGAAGGTGCAGGCGCGTTTGTCTGCGGCGAAGAAACTGCTCTCATGAGATCTATTGAGGGAAAACGCGGAATGCCCAGACCCAGACCTCCGTTTCCAGCGAACAAAGGACTGTGGGAAAAACCGACCATATTGAATAATGTGGAAACTCTGGCCAGTATACCTCAGATCATCCTGAACGGTGCAGACTGGTACGCTGATGTTGGAACCGAAACCAGCAAAGGAACCAAGGTTTTTGCCTTAACCGGTGATATCAATAATATCGGTCTTGTTGAAGTACCTATGGGTACACCTTTGAAAACCATCATTTATGATATTGGCGGCGGGATTCCCAAGAAGAAAAAATTCAAAGCTGTCCAGTTGGGCGGGCCTTCTGGCGGATGCGTACCTGCACAATATCTTGACACCCCGGTGGATTTCGAGGAAATAGCAAAGGTTGGGGCCATTATGGGATCGGGCGGGGCCATTGTCATGGACGAGGACACCTGCATGGTCGATATGGCCCGGTTTTTCATGGATTTCATCCAGGACGAATCATGCGGGAAATGCACCCCATGCAGAGAGGGAACCCGCAGACTTCTCGAAATTCTCGAAAAAATCTGTGAAGGCAGGGGTGAACCTGAAGATATAGACACTTTAGAAGAACTTTCCGCTATGATCAAGGAATCCTCTTTGTGCGGACTGGGCCAGACTGCTCCAAACCCTGTGCTTTCAACCTTGCGCTATTTCCGTGACGAGTACATGGCCCATATCAACGAAAAAAAATGTCCGGCCAAACGCTGTATTCCGCTTCTTGAATTCAGAGTGGATGAAAATTTGTGCAAGAAGTGCGGTCTGTGTCATAAAAACTGTCCTGCTGACGCTATCATCTGGAAAAAGAAAACAGTGGCTGTCATAGAAAAGGACAAATGTATTGAGTGTATGACCTGTTTTGACAAGTGCAGGTTCGACGCTATCTTCTAACCTGTTTTTGTCGATATATACAAAAAAACGCATTTCATCAGGAGTGTCAAACATGTTTACAGCGATTCTCATAATGGGCGGACTGGGGGCTATAGTAGGTATAGGTCTTGCTGCGGCATCCAAGATCTTTTATGTGTATGTAGATCCCCAGATCCTGGCAGTGGACGAGGAACTTCCGGGTGCCAATTGCGGCGGCTGCGGATTTCCTGGATGTATGAGCAATGCGGAAGCTATTGTAGCTGGTGATTCTCCCCCTACCTCCTGCGTCGCGGCAGGATCAGACGTGGCAGAAGCCATTGCTGGTATCATGGGGGTAGCAGTCCTTGCAACAGAGCCGGATATTGCAAAATCAGGATGCTATTTCAACACGGAAGATGCTGATGTGAAATACATCTATAACGGCCTGGAAGACTGTCGGGCAGCATCCCTTCTCAATGGCGGCATGAAAGTTTGTTCGATTGGCTGTCTCGGACTTGGAAGCTGTGCTAAAGCGTGTCCTTTCAATGCAATAGTAATGGGTCCGGAAGGACTTCCCGTAGTGGATGACAAACTCTGTACCGGGTGCGGCACATGCGAACGTGTCTGCCCCAAACAGATTATCACTCTTTCTTCTGTCACACGCCGTATATTAAAGGAATATACAATAGAAGAATGCACTACCCCATGCCAGAGAAGCTGTCCTGCCGGTATTGATATCCGGGAGTATATAAAACAGATAACATTAGGCGATTACAACCGGGCAGTGCAGGTAATAAAAGAACGCAACCCATTTCCCACAGTGATCGGCAGAATCTGTCCGAGACCCTGTGAAAACGAATGCCGACGCGGATATGAAGACGAACCGGTGGCTATCAATTATCTGAAACGGTTTGCCGCAGATTATGAAATGAAAAGCGGCAAAAGCATCCTGCCCTTCAAAGCACCAGATACAGACCGGAAACTGGCCGTAATCGGAGGCGGTGTTCAGGGCCTGTCAGCCGCATATTTTTCCGCACGCCTCGGACATGACACAACCGTATATGAAGCAAGCCCTGAACTGGGTGGATTGCTCAACACGGCTATTTCTGAATACAGACTTTCATCCGATATCCTGAACTGGGATATAAACGGTATAAAGGAAATGGGTGTAACAGCTAAAACAGAAGTTATGCTGGGCAAAGATTTTGGTATAGACACCCTGCTGGCTGAAGGGTACGAGGCAGTCTTTCTGGCTTCAGGTGGATGGGACAGCAGACTTGTCCGCAACCCTGACGGACCCGAAGAACAGATCCCCGGTACATACCTGCTGATAGATATGATGAAAAAGTTTGCATCCGGAAAGAAAGTATCCTGCAAAAGAAACGTGGTCATAGCAGGAGGCGGTAAAATGGCCTATGATGCGGCAATTATTGCCAGAGAAAGAGGGGCTGCAAATGTCACCATCATTTTCAGAGAAGGCCAGGGGCTTGCAGATATCGGATCGGTAGATATTGAATCTGCCGAAAAAGAGAGTATAAACTTTCTCTTCAATACAGCCATAACTCAGATTTCCGGCAAAGGTTCAAACCTTTCCGAAATCGAATATATAGATCTGGCTTCAGGAGAAAAAGCAATTATAGGAGCTGACAATCTCTTTTTTGCAGCCGGCCGTTTCCCGGAAATGATTTTTATCAATACTCCGGTTGAAACAGATGAAGAAGCTGAAACCGAAAATTCGGAAGCAAAAAAATCCGACCAGGAAGAAAAGCCACAAGGTCCTGTGGCATGGACAGGCATGGAACCATATAAACAACCCATGTACGCTGACCAGGTCGGCCTTTTCGCACAAGGTGATGTTTTGACGGATTTCAGTGCAGCTATCAAAGCCATTGCAGCGGGCAGAAGAGCGGCAGCATCCATGCACCAGATCATGTATGGACTTGATGTGGCCCTTCCGAATACGGTAGTGACACCAGATTCCATGATCCAGAATGTGCATTCCGTTTCAAATGTAAAAACCAACCAGCGGAAAATAATGCCATTAACAGACGCAAAAAATCTGCCCAATGTTGGAACTCTCGAACAGGGTTATAATGAAAACGACGCAAGAGCGGAAGCTTCCCGTTGTCTCCAATGCGGTCTTATCTGCTATGAAAAGGAAAGCCCGGTCGTTCATATTGCGGAAAGCGCCTGAATCTGATTTGCCTGAAAGCTAAAATATAAAAGTTAGAAGCTGAAATCAGGCAACTGAAAACTGACAACTAAAAAAGGCAGGAACTTCGGATATTGAAAAACCCGGATTCCTGCCTTACTTTTTTTTACGACAGAACTATATAATTTATCGGAGGTCATTTTGAGTACAGAAGAAGGAGTAGTCACAAAAGTCGAAAACGAAACAGCATGGGTCAAGACAAAAAGAACGAGTTCGTGTGAAGCCTGTTCCGAAAGAGACACCTGCCGCACATTAGGAGGCGGCAAAGAAATGGAAATAGAGGCCATCAATCAGGCAGATGCTGAGGTGGGCAACAAAGTAGTAGTAACGTTTGAAACAGGCTCTTTGTTCAAGCTGACTTTCTTGATTTACATCTTCCCAATAATCTGCATGATCATAGGCGCAGTGATAGGCGACAAAATAGCACCTGGCTATGGGATGGATTCTTCCGCACTTTCTGCCATTGTCGGCTTTGCATTTTTTCTTGCAGCGTTTTTGATAGTGCGCCTTTTGAGCGATTCTCTTACAAAAAAGGCGAAATACAGGGCGAAGATTACGAGGGTCAAGGCGAGGTGATGTTAAGTACCTGTGCAAAAATTCCGTGACATTTTCCGTAGGGTGGGCAAAAGCGAAGTGTTGCCCACCAATTATCTGACCGCCTGCAGCTAAAGCAAGATTCTTTCGTCAAAGTTGAAAAGATGCCGGTGTGTGCTATTTTAAAATCAGATAATTATCTTTTATTGTCATTAAATTTTACAAGCATTTCATTCTTCAGACATTGCTCTTTCATATAGCATTCTGAATAAGAAAGGG
>JAUCGE010000212.1 GCA_030377965.1 Desulfobacterales bacterium HSG16 | reverse complement strand
AAGAACTCATAGGTGTCACTTCTTTCTGCCGTTTCTGGGGATTCGGAGAAAAAGCTTACAACGCTCTTCTCTACTTTTTTCGTTACTCGTCCTGGTCCACTGAAATGCTTATTTTTCAGTGGATTACCTTTGTTCTTTCACAAAATGAAACCATCATGATTAAGGGACGTGCGGTTCTTCTCGGCGACCACACATATGTTCCTAAAGACGGACGACGCATGCCTGGTGTGGTTACTCTGCATCAGCATTCAGAAACACAGAGCAAACCCTCATATTTCCGGGGACACTGCTGGGGTGCCATCGGACTACTGATCGGTTCATTCAAGGCTCCGTTCTGTATTCCTCTGCACCTGAGTATCCACCAGGGAACAGTACATATCGGTCAGAAGAATAAAATTGAAAAAAACAGGTCTGTTCTGAGTACAGGCATCGTGAATATGGCCATTGATTTTGCTTTGAAACATGATCTGCCCTCTGTTCTCATTCTTGATGCGTTTTTCCCTATTGCTGCTGTCTTCAGACTGGCCACCTCCGTTTACTCAGTTGAAATTCAGCAACCCCTGATTAGCCTAATCATCAGGGCCAAAAAGAATTATGTGGCTTACTGTGATCCCATTTCCGATGGAAGCAAAAAACCGGGGCGACCTCGAAAATATGGGATGAAAGTCAAAGTCATGGAAGTCTTCGATCATCCGGACATGTTTACAAAACAGCAATGCATCATATATGGTAAAATCGAAGAGGTATCTGTCACAGCTCTCAATCTGCTATGGCGACCTACCGGATCTCTGATCCGCTTTGTTTTTGCGGCAACAAGTCACGGTCGCATTGTACTGATGTGCAGTGATCTGAACCAGGATCCTATCTCCGCTATTGAACTGTACTGTTTCAGAATTCGGATTGAAACCATGTTTGACATGCTCAAAAATGTGATCGGAGCTTTCAACTATCGTTTCTGGTCAAAACTGATGCCTCGTCACTCCCGTAAACCTGTGAAAAATAAAGAACTCAAACAGCCTTCTCCACGGAATATTCATAAAGTAAAACGCTGTTGGGAAGCCTATGAAAGATTCGTAATGCTTGGAGCTATCTCACTGGGAATCCTGCAGATGATAGCTCTAAAATATACAAACTTGGTCTGGGGGCAGTTTGATGCATATCTCCGTACCCGGTCACGTGATCTTCCTTCTGAGAGAACTGTCAAATATGTAATTACCCGTTTGCTCATAACAAATATTTTCATTCTCGCTCCCAATGGGATAATACAAGAAATTAAGGAACGGTTTTCCGGGAAAAAGGAACAAAATAAAAGAGGCTCACCACCTCATAAACAAAATGATGATATTGCAGCATGATAACTCACCATAAAAATTTTACTTTTTATTGAAAAGATTGTATAGGTACGTCTGGCCTTTATGTAAATTTACGACTCACGAGTGATCTATAACAGCTTCTTTTATAAGAGCGTCTGTCTCCACAGTGTAGGGTTGTTTAGAGTGGATGTCCCATAAGGCCGACGCATTTCTCCAGTGTTCGTAAGCCGCCAGAGTGTCATCTGTGCCATCTACCGTGTATAAATCAAAAAGAATACACCCATCCTCCCGGCGAGTATGTGCAATGTGCTTTTCAAACTGTTTGAGAAGGCGTTTGTGATAGTCTTTTTTAATTTTAAAGATGGAAAAAACAGTGAATATATCATCGTCCAAATTGACCGGTTTCGAGTAGTGATCCGGTTCCGGTCTGGTTTCACCAAGATTTAGGATTTCTACCGATGATTGCAGCACAGTATTGACTAATTTGCAAATTTTTGTCGTGTATGGCTGCTCCCTGTGATAATCAATTGCTTCCTGGTCTTTCCATCGCTCATAACAAAAAATGAGGTTGGGATGATTATTGTCGGCAAGCACCCGCATTTCAATAAATCCAGTTTCTTGTTCAGCATTTTTTTGTCTTCAATAAGCGCAGCTTGAAACGCTTTGTTATATTCCGGCCTGACATGAAACTTTACCAGTTGATTGATCATAACGCTTCCCTGTTCTGTAATAAATAATCTATTTTCATCGTCAGAACTCTCACAATTTTCCTGATTATAACACCTTTGAGGGCGCTGATGCCTTCCCCAAAGGCTTTATAAGTACCTGACACCATATATTATGTAACAATCCGTAGGGGCAATCCTATGTGATTGCCCTTTGCTGAAAATACAAAATATTCCGTTTTCAAGCAGGGCAACCACAAGGGATTGCCCCTACGAAAATATTAAAAAATTATTGGTCAGGTACTTAATCAGAACTTTTAAACTCAAGATCGCTTCACATCTTCCTTAAACTCTGAATCGTTATTCTGTTAAGAAGTTTTGATATGGAGTAGATCAAGCCGAAGCTTATCATCGGATGAATTATTCCCCCTTCTTGGTTAAGCCGGGCGAATCGAAGAGAGTAAGATCGACACCAAAAGGTGTGGCATTAGGATCATCGTTGTGAATGATATCTTTAAAATCCGTGTTCCATCCACATAATCATAGCCATGAAATCTATTCCTCCAAACAACTGAGAAACGGATTGCCTTCAAATACATGATGACGGAGACACTCATTACAAGAAATGCACGTACACTCAGGTGCGGAATTATTGACACGCCAGAGATTGGGTAAATCAGGCTGCCTGATCAAAGGCCTTGCCATGGCAAAGAAATCAATCTTTCCAGATCCGAAAAGGCGTTCCATAATATCGATGTCTTTATTTCCACCTGTCAGGATGACAGGCACATCAACATCTATCTTCTTGGCATATGCAGCATGGTATGACTGCTCAGTCGGATCATCGACATCAGGTACTGAAGGAACTCCCCCGCTCAACTCAATGGCATCGACTCCTGTCTTGGCTATTTCACCGGCCAATTGGGGGAAATTCTCTATATTATTCCCACCAGTACCACTATCGTAACTGTTCACTTTGATGAGAACGGGAAAATCAGAGCCTACCCTTTTTTTGATCTTAACTACGATCTCTCTGATGATTCTCACTCTGTTCTCCAGGGAACCGCCGTATTTATCCTTTCTTTTGTTTGTCTGTGGGGACAGGAAAGAATGTAACAGGAATTTATGACCGCCCTGCAGTGTTACGCCATCAAAACCTGCTTTCTTCGCTCTCATCGCAGCATTTACAAATGTTTTCGTAATGTCTTGTATTTCGCTGTAACGTAAGGCTTTAGGTGCTTTTTTCTGTCCCGGCCATGGTTGTGCAGAAGCGGCAATACCCTGCCCATGCGCCAGCACCGGATGATTTCCGAGATGGTTGAGAAAGGCAACAATTTTGCATTCCGGGTCTGCACTGTGTACCGTATCTGTCAGTTCTTTTAGAAACGGGATATGCCTGTCATCCCATATTTGGTACAGGTGATGAGTCATTGCATTATAATCAATGGGAGCAATTGTCATATGACCGGTCTCGATCAACCCCACACCGCCTTTGCTCCACTTACGATAAATATCTAACCCCTCCGGCATGAAGCGGCCTTTAGAATTGGTGGATTCAGTGGCAGTCGCTGCCTTTATGAATCTGTTTTTCAGCTTCATGCTGCCAATTCTGCCGGAAGAATACACCTTGTATGTGCTGCGAGAAGCTTTTACTGGCTTTGCGCCCCCCTGTTTGGCAATCGCTGTACAACCATAACCCATAGTTGCCACAGTCGCCATGCCAAATGTTTTAAGTACAGTTCTTCTACTAAGTCCTTTTTTGTCATTCATAATTTTCTCCTATTTTCGTATTCAAGTTTACACGTCCGGATGCTCCAGAATTGTCGGTGGATCGTTTTTTTTCTGCCTGACAGAGCGCGTTAAACAAAATGAGTCAACACGCCCAAATATGAAATTGCTTAATGTTAAATATCTACAACAACTTTACCCATTGCCTGACCGCTTGAAAGACGATCATGGGCTTTTCCAGCTTCCTCAAAAGAAAAACTTTGTTTATCCAAAACCGGATATAAACCGCCAGCATCAACGATATCGGCTAATTTGCTGAGAATTTCAGCATGTTCTTCCCGTTTATAGTTGTGGATCATCGGTATTAACATGAACACAATGTGCAAAGACAGCCCCTTAAAATGCGCTACTGAAAGATCCATCTCAACCAATGCCACTGTTGAGGCAACCTGACCATTTAGAGCAGCAGCTTCAAAAGAGTTTGCCATATTCGGTCCGCCAACCGAATCAAAAACAATATCAAAACCAAGACCGTCTGTATATTTGGTAACATATTCGTTAACAGCTTCTGTCTTGTAATTTATAGCAGTAGCGCCTAATTTTTTTATCAATGCCAGTTGCTTGTCACCGCCACCTGTTGAGTAAACTTCAGTTTTGAAATGACGTGCCAATTGCAGCGCAACATGACCAACGCCACCGGAACCGCCATGAACCAGCACTTTTTGACCTTGGGTAATGCCTGCCCGTGTCAGCCCTTCATAGGCAGTAATACCAACCAAAGGTAATGCGGCAGCTTCCCGCATTGTCAGCTTTTTCGGTTTGTGAGCGATCAGATTGACATCAGCAACCATATATTCTGCAAGGGTCCCAGGTAAATCACCTAATCCTCCGGCACAGCCGAATACTTCATCACCGACAGCATATTCAGAAATACCTTCGCCTACTGCTTCGATCGTACCAGCGAAGTCCATACCCAAAACAGCGGGAAGCTCGGGTGAAATCGGTAATTCTTTACCCATCTGCCGTATCATGGTATCGACAGTATTGATACTGGTTGCAGCGATCTTAACTAATACACTGCCTGGTTTAATTTCCGGTTTTGCAATTTCCGAAGGCTCAAATACGTCGGAATCACCAAACTTTCTTATAATCATTACTTTCATTGGTCTTTTTCTCCTATGTAAATCAATGTAAGTTGCTGATTTTACGTTTTCGACTTTTTCAGCAGGTAGGGTGCGTTAGGCTTTAGCCGTAACGCACCATCAAACTCCATTTATGTTGACGGCAAAAAACGGTGCGTTACGGCTGACGCCTAACGCACCCTACAAAAAATTGGCAGTCTGCTCAACTTTTTCCGATTTTCATGTGTGCAGATGTTCGTGAACAATGATCATGACCGCTCCTTTAATTTGTGGTGAATAATAACTGAAAAATTTACGGCGGTGTTATGCCGCCTTTTGATCGCCAACTGATCCATATTCTACGGCAAATTATCCATAAGGCAAATTAATAGTTGTCATATCAATCATGACGGTTTATAATGATTGACATGATACCAATTGATCTTGACATAGACATGTTGCGTTGCTTCAAGGCGGTGGCTGAAACAGGGAGTTTTACCAGGGCTGGAAATACTATCGGCTTGACCCAATCCGGTGTAAGCTTAAAAATCCGCAGGCTTGAAGAGCGTTTAAGCGCCAAAGTTTTCAAGAGAACAAGTAAAAATCTCTCGTTTACGCTTGAGGGTGAAATGTTGCTGGATTATGCAAATCGGATTTTGTCAGTTCACGACGAAGCTGTCGGCCGTTTAACAAAACCCAAAGTTTCCGGTCTCCTGCGTATCGGGCTGATGGATTATTGTTTACCGGAACTGCTTCCCGATCTTCTCATTCAATTCAGAAAGCAATATCCCAATATTCACCTTGAAGTTCAGATAGATGTGGGAACCACTCTTATCCCCCTGTTTGAAAAAGGCGATTTGGATCTGGTGGTAGCGGGAAAAGATGACTATCAGGGAAGCAACCGGGTCCGCAGCCGGGTGCTTATTCAGGAACCTTTAATCTGGGTGATTGGCGAAGGTACAGAAATCTCTTTTGATGAAACATTGAATCTTGTATTGTTTCCTGCACCCTGTAATTTTAGAAAGATTGCCATTGAAAGTCTTGAAAAAGAAAACCGGAAATGGGAAAGTCTCTTCACCGGCACTTCCTCCGCAGGCATTCAAACGGCTGTAAAGTCAGGAATGGGATTG
>JAUCGE010000211.1 GCA_030377965.1 Desulfobacterales bacterium HSG16 | reverse complement strand
TCCTGGGCGAACCAGTACGAGTTTACGGTATCGACCGAGATAAACCAGGCGCAAAAACGGCACGGGAATTTGTCTGTATTGCCGAAGCGGAAGGCAATTTGGCTAAAATTCGGCAATGGGTGGAAAACAATCCAGATGAAACGGATCGGGAACAATTGAAAGCCAAGTTGGGAGAATTTCATTTCCGGCAGGCAGCCGAAGAGGAAGTTGATTTGGCATTGTTGCCTCGTCCGATTACGAGTTATTATCGGTATGTGAACCGGGAGATGATTGGGCCATCGGCGGAAAGATCCTTAATACCATGTATTGTTCCGCCCGGAACTACCCAGATAAATACCGTTTTCAGTCTTATATTCTCTAATAACGAAGTTTGTATTAATTTTTGCACTTGTGCGACTTCTATACCTTTGGATTTCTATGTCAAACTGAGTGGAAAAGGGCATTGTAATGTGGGAATTACAAATATGTTACCTATTGTTTTCGATAACGTTTCATTACTTTCCCGAGGTCTTCGCCTGAATTGCCTCACAGAAGCCTGTTCCGACCTCTGGCAAAACGTTGCCGATTCATGGATAGTACAAGAAACCTGGTCTTCAAATGACTCTCGCCTCTGTCACGAATTCGAACATCCCTGGCACAAACTCGACCCAAATAAATGGGACTGGGAAACCCCTTTACGATCTGATTTTGCCCGTCGTCAGGCTCTGTTAGAAATCGATGTCCTTGTGGCCCTGGCTCTCGGTCTTACTCTGGATGAACTTCTTACCATTTATCGGGTTCAATTTCCTGTCATGCGCCAATATGAACGAGTGGATCAATACGACGCAAAAGGCCGCCACATCCCAAACACAGCAAGAAAAAACCAGGGCGCAAAAGAATTCCGAGAAGCCTTAAAAGAGTGGGACGGTGAAAGCCCGCTGACCGTATCATGGCCGATTGACAACGGCCTTCAAACCGTAAGCAAAACATTTTATCCTCCGTTTACCGGCGTTGACCGTGAAGCGGATTATGAAAGGGCTTATGAAGTGTTTAGGGAAAGGTATGCTTGATGAGTGTTGGATGACGTAAATTGTCTTGAACTGGGATTACAGGGGATTTCTGGGATTAAAGGGGATGACAAAAAATCCAGACAATCCCCCAAATCCCCCATAATCCCAGTTCAGACAAACAACAAACAACAACAACCCAAAAGAAAGGCAAAACGCACCATGAAACCAAAATTCGTAATTTTCACACTGCTTCTGTCCCTGTTTTTGTTCAGTGCTATCACCGCAGTATCCGCAAGTCAGCCCCCCATCCTTGTACTTGATCCGGGCGGTCACAAGGCATTGATATGGGATGTCGCCTTCACGCCCGATGGTCGATATCTTCTTTCTGCTGGAGACGACAAAGCCGTGCGGGTGTGGGATATTGAAACCGGCAAAACCGTCCGGTTTATCCGGGGGCAAACCGGGGAAGGGAATGAAGGGCAAATCTTTGCTATGGCACTTTCGCCTGATGGCGGGATGGTGGCGGTGGGGGGATATTTAGCAAATGATTCTGATCCTATCCGCCTTCACGATACCCGCACAGGCCAAGTCCTCGGCATTCTCAAAGGCCATACCAATGCGATTTTATCCCTTGCTTTTTCACCCGATGGAAAGTATCTGGCTTCGGGTGATGGCGCATCTCCACCCACCGTCCGTATCTGGAATGTAAGGCAAAAGCGGCAGATTCATGTGTTGAAAGGCCATACAAAGCAAATCTACGCCCTGGCCTTTTCACCCGATGGAAAACGTCTGGTTTCCGGAAGTTATGATCATACTCTTTTGCTTTGGGATGTGCGGTCAGGCGGACAATTGGCAAAAATAACCGGACACACGGACAAGGTGAAATCCGCTGCATGGTCTCCCAGAGGCGGGTATATCGCATCGGGAAGCCATGATCATACCATCCGACTGTGGGACGGGAAAACAGGAAAATTCATCAAAACACTGGCGGATCAGGGAACCCAGGTGGGCAGCCTCACCTTTTCACCGGACGGGAAAAAATTGCTGTCCGGGGTAAGCATGAACAGAGGCCCGTTTTATTGCCACGTCTTTTCCGTGCCGGACGGTCGGGAACTTGTCACCTTCCGGGAGCATGACAACATTGTCCTTGCCACAGCCATATCCCCGGACGGACGACTTGCCGCTACGGGTGGAGGGAATAATCAGGATCTTCTCATCTGGGATTTGTCAACCGGAAAGGTGAAAAAGCGCCTCTCTGGCAAGGGTGCGTCAGTCTGGGCTGTGGGGTTTGCCAAAGACGGAGAAAGTGTGGCATGGGGGCAGACCTGGGAAAAATCCAGCCCTTTGATTAAAGGCCATCTCACCCAAACCCTCTCCCTGCGCGCAGGCAGGGATTTTCATCTTTCCATGAGCGGCTCTGTTTCAGATGAATCCGCATTTGTCCGTGCAACAGACAAATACGGCCCATACCGCCTTGCCCATGCCAGAGGCGGGGATTACGGATATAATGATGCCATCCTCAAACTCCTGAAAAACGGCAATGAAACATCGCGGAAAGAGCGGAGTTCCACAAACGGTTATCGTCATCGCTGTTACACCTTCACCCCGGACGGAAAATTCGTTGTCAGCGGTGGAGGAAACGGCTTTCTCACCCTCTACGCCCTTCCCAATCTTGAACATACCGCTGATTTCATCGGCCATGAAGGGGATTTGTGGGCAGTTGCGGTATCGCCGGATGGCAGATACCTGGTTTCCGGCGCGGATGATCAGACCCTTCGCATATGGAATCTGGAACAGGCTAAAAAAGGCGGCAGCGTGCAGCCTCTGGTTTCCGTGTTTCCGGCAAAAGACGGGTCAGAGTGGGCTGCATGGACACCTGAAGGATATTTCACAGGTTCGGAAAATGCAGGACGGATTGTGGGCTTTCAGATCAACAAGGGCATTGACCATGCCCCGGAATTTATTTCCAGCGAGCAGCTCTCACCGGTATTTTTCAAGCCCGGCATTGTTGGAGACAAACTTGCAGGCCGGAGCGTAAGCAGCCTCCCTGACATCACGACCTTTCTGGCAAAAGCCAGGACACCGCTGGTACGCATCATAAGCCCACGGGACGGATCGAGAATAAGCGGCGATACTGTAAACCTTCGCTATGCTGTAACAGACACGGGAGGAGGAATTGGAACTGTGCGGATTTATCTCAACGGCACAGCGGTCGAAACCGGCGGCAGGCGGGGAATCATGCGGAAAAAAGGCAGGAAAGAAGACGTGCGCGAAATGACATTGTCCCTTCAGGCAGGCAGACACAATATCATAGGCATTGTGGCTTATGATGGCAGAGATGAAATCAAGACCGAAGAAATGCAGGTACGAGTTTTTTCCAGAGCCGATATCCGAAGACCTGATTTTCATGCGCTGGTCGTTGGCATAAACGAATTCGGCAACCCAAGCATTGAATTGAGCTATGCCCGGCCCGATGCTGAAGCAATAGCTGATGTCTTACGCAAAAAAACAAAATCTTCCGGCCTGTTTAAAAACGTGAATGTAAAACTGCTCACAGATCAAAATGCAAGCCTTGCAAATATTCGGGCAGCGTTTGCAGCCCTGCAAGACAAAAGAAACGTAAAACCCGAAGATGTAGTGACACTGTACATTGCCTCCCACGGAGAAGTGAGGGATAAACGGTATTTCCTGCTCACCTCCGACGTGGAATATCTCATGACCGAAGACATGGAAAAAACCTGTATGCTCGGAGAAGAATTAAGGGACAGCTTCGCTGAAATACCAGCAAGCAAAAAGCTGTTGATTTTAGATGCCTGCAAGGCAGCCCAGCTAATTATGGCCATGAACCGGGGAATGGCTGAAAGCACAACCATAGAGCAACTTGCCCGTGCAGTGGGCAGTTATGTAATGGCAGCCGCAACAGAAGTGCAGTATGCATCCGAAGGTTACAGGGGCCACGGCCTGTTCACGTATGTTCTGCTGGAAGGCTTAAAAGGTGCTGCTGACTATGACAACAGCGGAGTTGTGGAAGTGGACGAGCTGAAAATCTATGTGAAAAAAGAGGTTCCCAGGCTGTCCTTAAAGATTTTCAAAAGAAAACAACTGCCGGTAGCATACGGCAAAGGAGAGAGTTTTCCGCTGGTAAGGCCGTAAATATTGTCTTGAACTGGGATTACAGGGGATTTCTGGGATTATGGGGGATGTGCAAAGAATCGGCATCCTTCATATTCGTCAAAAAGTAGTTTACACTTTTTCTTATTCTGGCTTGTTTTTTATTGCCTCATTTTGTCTGAATCAGGATTCTCAGGATTAAAGGATTTTCAAGATTTTCAAATGCTAATCCTGTCCATCCTTTAATCCTGAGAATCCTGATTCAGACATACGGAAAGTGTAAACTACTGAATGAAGGATGCCAAAGAATCCAGAATTGCTACATGAATTATAAAGTGTTTAAAGAAAGGTATGCTTGATATTTATACTAAAATGCAAAGGAGGTAATGAATATGCCGTGGGTATATGATCCGCACAGTGGCGGGCTGAAAATTCCAGAACGAACCAAAACGAAGACACGAGAGCGGATTCTCGCGTATGCAGAAAAGCATTATCACGGAAAGTATATTCGGATCGACGTTCGATTCCGAAGCCCGTTCTGCTATATTGATGCCTACATCGAACCTGTGCTTGCTGACGACTTTCCTCCGCCGGGATCGGATGAAACGCGGGAAGAGATGCTTGAGCGGAAACGAAACATTCCGATGCATCTTTGCCGGTTGCGTCATTTCAGTGAAGATCGGTGGAGTGTTGCCTATTATTCATATAGCAGAATGGCATACCGGAAAAGTTTTTTTGAGAATGGGGAATTTGAAGGTACTCCTGAAGAAGGGTTTGAAGTTGGCGCTGTGTATTTGGGTGATTGATGAATGATGTTCCTGCAAGGTGAGAACTATAAAAAGCTCATGATTGAAGGAATACATCTCATTAAAAGATTGGAAAACCAGCTTGTTTCGGAAAAATAGCGGTTTTCCAATCTCAATACAGAAAGGACGGTTATTATGAAACAAAAATATTATCCTAAGGTTCCACCTTTTATCCTTGTTTCCTTAGTTGGATCATTTACCCTCAGTGCAACAATGTATCACTGGTGGAAAGCATCAGAGTCATTGATTGTCTTATTGCTTGCTATTGTCTTTTTGGGGTTCTTTATGCTTTGTTTGAATCCTATTATAATATGGAGGACAGTTGTTATTGAAAAGGATTCTCTCACTGTCTTCAGAAGATTCTATAAGCCTTTAATCGTAAATATTACAGATTCCATTTATCAAATATATCTCAAAAATAACAAGGTGCGTTTATTTCTTTTTAAAATCGGCGAGGGTTATCTTCACGTTGCTCCTGAAAACTACACTAAAAGCAATGAACTAACTGAACAAATAATGGCATATACAAAAAAGCAGCATAGATCCGTTGGCGTTATCTACGATTAAGTTTCTGATATAATATGCCTGATTCTGAAAATCCTGATTCAGACAATTTATCGGGAAAAGTTAAAAAATATATGGTCAGGTACTTACATGACTGGAAAAACAAGGTCGGCTTTATGGTATATCAAGGAATGAAATGGATCAAATAAGACGCAATATTGGCGCAATGCTCTGGCTGAACATCATAAAAATCTTATGGAAAGATCATGTGAAAAATGAAGGATGTCCAAATATGCTGGAACAAACGTTGACAGAAAGGCATGATTTTGAAATGTTTAGGAATTGCTGAGGAAAAAGTATCGCAATTGGGTTGAGAGATTTGTTCAATTACCATGATAAGGAGGCAGACAATGAAATTTCCATACGGTATATGTGATTTTTACAAGATTGTTACCAGAGGTTATTATTATTGCGACCGCACTGACTATATTCCAAAGCTTGAAAAACATGATTACGCCTGTCACCACCGGCGCAAAATGGTGGGAAGAACAATAAGTTGTCTT
>JAUCGE010000210.1 GCA_030377965.1 Desulfobacterales bacterium HSG16 | reverse complement strand
GCATGGAACTTAATATTTTTTCGTAAATTTTTATTAGGGTTTGTTAGCGGCCAGGCTTCCGGTTGCAGGAGACCTCCGAGGTCTTTGCACAGAAATTTATGCGATACGGCAGGCGGAACCGCCTGCCGTCGATAGTTGGGTATATTAAGTACCTGTGCAAAAATTCCCTGACATTTTTCCGCAGGGTGGGCAAAAATCAGGATCAATTGGCATGACAATATCTGGAAAATTTCTATATTACTGGCTTCCGGTAATCGCCTGTTGCCTCGTGATTTTTCTCCAATCTTCCGTAGCTGTTGATCTGCCTTTTAATCTGTTTCCTCACAGTGATAAATTTTTTCATTTTTTTGTATATGCCGGACTTGGCGCTCTTTTTTTAAGGGCTTGTTGTGAGGGTAAAGCAGAAAATTGCCGCAACAGCTTTGTTATTTTGAGCATTCTTGCATCTTCGGAATATGGCCTTTCTGATGAAATTCACCAGTCATTTGTGCCTGGACGGTGTGCTGATATACTCGATTTCGGGGCTGATGCGGCAGGAAGTCTGTTCGGAGCCATTCTTTACAGGATGGCAAAGACTTATGGCAAGCCGATAACAAAGCAAAAAAATCTCTCTTAAAGCCTTTAAAAAAAACTTTTCTTTGATCCTGATGTTTTCCCTGATTGACAAATCCATGAAATTTGCATAAAAAAGGCGAATCAAGTTTAAAATGGCTTTAAATATGCTAATCTTTCTTTAAGGAGAGCGCCTGTCATGGACATAAAGAATGTCATAGTCATAAACGGAAATGAGTTTTCTTTCAACCCCGGGGATACCATCCTTCAAACAGCGCGGCGCAACAGCGTTGATATTCCCACCCTGTGTCACCTGAAAGGTGCAACACCGACTGGTGAATGCCGGATATGTGTGGTGGAAGTCGAAGGTGCTCGTAATCTTTTGCCTGCGTGTGCAACACCGGCAACTGATCGGATGGTGGTTCTCACAGAATCTCCCAAGGTGGTGGAAGCCCGTCGGCTGATTCTTCAGCTCATGCTTTCTTCCGGCAATCACAATTGTGCTGTTCGAATTGCGGATGATCAGGGCTGGACAGGGTTTCAACTCGGTGTGCATAAAGATGACAAAAGCGATCAATTGTGCCCGGTATGGGGAGATTGTGAGCTTCAGGATCTGGCATACAGATATCAGGTGTCAGGAGAACGGTTTCCAAAAATCGAAGTCAAGTATCCAATAGAAGATGTGAATCCTTTTATCGTTCGTGATTTTTCCAGATGCATCAAATGCGGAAGATGTGTTCAGGCATGTAACGACATCCAGGTGAACAACGCCATCAGCCTCGGCTATCGAGGAACTGACACAAAAGTGATAGCAGCCGGAGATCGCCCATTGAAAGACTCGGACTGCGTATTTTGCGGAGAATGTGTGCAGGCATGTCCTGTGGGTGCGCTCGTGGAAAAAGATGTACGATACAAGGTTCGGCAGTGGGACACCGAAAAGGTCAGAACGACATGCTCATATTGTGGAGTCGGGTGTCAGATGTGGCTCCATGTTAAAGACGGTAAAGTTGCCAAAGTCAGCGGGGTGGAAGAACAACCGCCCAATAATGGCAGCCTTTGTGTCAAAGGGCGTTTCGGGTTTGACTTTATCAACAGCCCTGAAAGACTGACAACGCCTTTAATCAGAAAAAATGGCGAGCTGAAAGAAGCTTCATGGGACGAAGCTCTTGATCTGGTTGCAAAACATTTTTCGGAAATAAAGGGAAAACACGGTTCTGACTCAATGGGTCTTCTGACTTCAGCGCGAGTCACGAACGAAGATAATTATGTTGCCCAGAAATTTGCAAGGGCAGTACTTAAAACCAATAACGTAGATCATTGCGCCCGTCTCTGACATAGCTCTACAGTGGCCGGTCTGGCCGCAGCATTCGGAAGTGGCGCAATGACAAACACTATGGCTGATATTGAAACTGCCGACGTGATATTAGTTACCGGTTCCAATACCACAGAAAATCATCCTGTACTGTCTTCTTTTGTAAAAAGAGCTGTCAAGTCAGGACAAACCCGGCTTATCGTAGTCGATCCGAGGAAGATAAAACTGGCAGGCTTTGCCCACAAATGGCTCAGACAGAATCTGGGTGCGGATGTGGCATGGATCAACGGTATGATGCATGTGATCATAAAGGAAAATCTTTATGATAAAAAATTCGTGGCTGAAAGAACCAACAACTTTGAAGAGTTGAAGAAAATGGTTGAAAAATTTACGCCCGAATATACCGAAAAAATCACAGGTATTCCTGCAAAAGAGCTTGCTGACGCTGCCCGGATGTACGCAAGTGCTGAAAAGGGAAGTATTCTCTACTGCATGGGCATAACACAGCATATTTCAGGCACGGACAACGTTAAATCTCTGGCAAATCTTGCCATGCTGTGCGGAAATATGGGCATAGCAGGAGGCGGTGTAAATCCTCTGCGCGGCCAGAACAATGTTCAGGGAGCATGTGACATGGGCGGATTGCCCAATGTCTATACTGGCTATCAGGTTGTTACAAGCCCTGAAGTAAAAGAAAAGATGGAAAAAGCATGGAATGTTACCGGCCTTTCAGACAAGATCGGACTCAAGGTAACGGAAATGCTTCCTAAAGCCCATTCCGGGGAAGTGAAGGCATTGTACATTATCGGGGAAAACCCCCTGGTTTCCGATCCTGATCTGAACCATGCACGGGCAGGCATCAAAAATCTCGATTTCATGGTGGTTCAGGATATCTTTTTGACCGAAACAGCGCAAGTTGCAGACGTTGTTCTGCCTTCCGCGTGCTTTGCGGAAAAAGAAGGAACATTTTCAAATACGGAACGCAAGGTACAGCGAGTCAGAAAAGCAGTTGATCCGCCTGGAGAATCTTGGGATGACTGGAAGATCATCTGTGAGATTTCAAAGCGTATGGATTATGAAATGGGATATGAAAACGCTGAAGACATCATGAAAGAAATCGCTGCTGTCACCCCTTCTTACGGTGGTATTGATTATGAGCGTATCGAAAATGAGGGGCTTCACTGGCCTGTTCCAACTGAAGATCATCCTGGCACTCCGATCCTTCATATAGGCCAGTTTCCCATAGGAAAAGGCAATTTTCATGCCATCGATTATATTCCGCCCGCGGAAAGTATTGATGAAGAATATCCTCTGTCCCTGACAACTGGCCGGGTATTGTATCAATACCACACAGGAACCATGACTCGTAAAACCGAAGGCTTGAACGAACGCGCTCCTGGAAGTTTTGTGGAAATTGCACATGATGATGCTGTAAAATATGGTATCGAAGATGAAGAATTCGTAACCATTGCCTCACGGCGCGGGAAAATCGAAGCAAAGATAAAAATTTCTGCAAAAGCCGTATCTGGAACGATTTTCATTCCATTTCATTTTGCCGAAGCCGCTGCCAACGAACTGACCAACGCAGCCCTTGATCCGATCTCAGGAATTCCGGAATACAAGGTATGCGCTGTCAAACTCTTGAAGGCCGCATAAAAAATATAAAAAGCATATAACGCCTTGATTCGGGCATAAATTTTCGATTAGGGATTTCCAATAAACAAAATACCCGATATGGTAGGGCGGGGTTCCGTCCCCGCCATCTTTCAGCAGGATTTCATTGATAATTGGGTATATTATTTCTTTGAAGTTCCCTTATAGATTTTTTTCAGATCTATATGGCCAGGAAAAAACCGAATCAGGCAGCAAAGTTTTAAGGGCGCAGTCCAAAAGCGCCCTTTTTGCTTTATGCTGCCAGGTAAATATCTGTGCAAAAATACTATGACATTTTTTTGTAGGGTGGGCATATGTTTTTCATGCCCACCCTGCAAGTCTGAATAATTAAAATCGGATTTTATTATATTGCCTCCCTCCTTATATAAAAAAGTAGGTATTGCCTCTTTGATCATGATGGCTTCGGTATTTTTGAGCCGCCTGGCAGGGCTGTTCAGAGAAATGGCAATCGCTTATATCGGCGGCACAAAAGCTGCTGTAGATGCCTATCAGGTGGCATTTGTCATTCCCGAAATCTTAAATCATATTCTTGCATCGGGATTTCTTTCCGTAACTTTTATCCCCATCTTTTCCCAGTATCTTACAGACGGCCGGGAAAAGGAAGGCTGGAAAATATTTTCGCTGATCATGAACGGTTTCGGCAGCCTGCTCATTGTCCTGATCCTGATATCCATGATTTTCACGGAGCATCTTGTAGCACTCGTAGCTCCCGGCATAAAAGATCCTATGGTGATAAATTCTGCTGTCAGGATGACGCGTATTATCATCCCCGCGCAGTTTTTCTTTTTTGCAGGCGGGATGTTCATGGCTGCCCAGTTTGCCAAAGAACGTTTTGCCGTGGCTGCATTAGCTCCCCTTGTGTACAATATTGGTATAATCGTGGGAGGACTGGCACTAGGCCAGCGGTTTGGCATGGATGGTTTTGCCTGGGGCGTTCTGGGAGGTGCTTTTGCAGGCAATTTTTTGATTCAGTTATACGGTGCAAAAAAGGTGGGCATGAAATTTGAATTTATTCTGGATTTTACCCACCCCGAACTGATCCGATATATAAAACTGACATTGCCGCTTATGATCGGCCTGGGCATGGCCTTTTCTACTGAATTTTTTTTCAAGTTTTTCGGGTCATGGCTGCCTGAGGGAAGTATTGCAGCGTTAAACTATGCCTTGAGAATCATGTTTATGCTGGTCGCTTTTTTCGGTCAGGCCGTGGGAGTGGCATCCTTTCCTTTTATGGCCCGGCTGGCAGCCGAAAATCAGGTAGACGAAATGAATCGTCTGCTCAACCGTACTTTGCGCTATCTTTCACTCGTAATTCCACTTTCCGTTCTTTTGATGGTGCTTCGTCACGAAGTTATATTGATTCTTTTTCAGCGCGGCAAGTTCGATGCACAGGCTACACAATTGACAGCCAGTCTCCTGATTTTCCTGTTGACGGGTGCGGTAGCATTTGCATGGCAGACCGTTGTTGTAAGAGGCTATTATGCCATGCAGAACACACTTTTCCCGGCTATTTTTTCGACTCTGGCGGCATTGATGAGCATCCCTGTTTATTTAATTGGGATACATCTAATGGGTATAAAAGGGGTGGCTCTTGCAATATCTATATCAGCTTTTGCTCAGGTTTTTCTTTTGTATGGTATCTGGAACAGGAAAACAAAAAATATCAAGAGTAAAAGAGTGTATATTTTCACGGGAAAAATGGCGCTCTGCTCAATAATTATCTTTTTCTTCCTGGAAATTATAAAAAAATATCTTGTGTCATTTATCGATCCGGCTACGTTTTTCGGATCTCTTTTTGTATCAATAATTATCGGCCTTTTATTTGCAGCTATTTTTGCAGGTCTTGGATTTTTCTTCAAGATAGAAGAAATCGGGGATTTATGGGGGCGTGTTGCAAAAAAAGCTCGGATTGCCAAGCGAAAATGACCATTTGGCGAGTCATTTTGTGTATCAAAAGTGGGTCAATTTTCGGTTATCACAAACAGTGAGACATGATAAATTCAAATCTTCATATGAAAGTTTCTTGAAATGATGTTATTTTTCAAGACTTTCATTATTCGTTGTGACCGTCAGGTCATGGGAGTTTATTCAATCGTTTGAATTTCTGTATTTTCCATAACATCTTTTATTAAACCACGAAGATTTATTAATGGGAAAATGAACGTACCCAAACCAGCATTCGCTATTAACCCTGTAATTGCACTTCTTAAATATGGAAGCAATAATGCTGGAAATTGAATAAGTACAATTTTTTTTTCATTTTCCTCTAAAAATCTGTCATTTTTCACTTTAAATAATCCAGATATGCCAGCTTTAACATTAATTAGAGAATGCGCTTCTTTTTCATTTGCATTATCCGAAAAAACGTCCAACTCAAGATTCAAGCCACTTATATACGAAGCTCTGCTTTTTATATATTGAGGATTCCGTATTCCT
>JAUCGE010000209.1 GCA_030377965.1 Desulfobacterales bacterium HSG16 | reverse complement strand
CATCCTTCATTCAGTAGTTTACACTTTCCGTATGTCTGAATCAGGATTCTCAGGATTAAAGGATGAACAGGATTAGCATTTGAAAATCTTGAAAATCCTTTAATCCTGAGAATCCTGATTCAGACAATTTATCAAAAAAAGTTAAAAAATATATGATCAGGTACTTATGAATTTTTTTCTTCCTCACAAGATTGCAAATATAGAAAAAATATTATACAAGATGCGGGGACGGAACCTCGCTCAACCATTCTTTCAAGCGGAAGACATTGCTTTTGTAATGATTCCTGATATAAGCAAAGTTAAAGATTAAAAATCATAAGACACCTGAAACCACCATTCACGACCGGGTCGGGGCAGGTCGTCTTTATAAGTGTAACCGATAATATCGGTATCAGTATTTTTGAATATGGGAGCAGGATAGATAATGCTGCTGTCGAACATATTTTTTACACCCGCATGAAAAGTCAGTCCTTTTGTGAACAGATTGTAAACATTGGCTGTCAAGTTTACTGTATTATATGCATCCAGCTCGTCCCTGTCATCGTCGGGAGTTCTGTGTCTTTTTCCGACATATCGATAATCCAGTGCAAGAGAGTAGTTTTCTAAGAATCTGTACAAAAGACCTGCATTGCCAAGCCAGTCAGTTGATTTTTCAAGGGAGTTGTCATCTTCGTCATTGGTATCAGCAAAGGATAAATTTAAATTCAGGCGAAGATCTTTTTGAAGATCATGTGCAAATTCCAACTCGAATCCTTTTGTTTTTATTTTATCATCCGCATTCAGATAATGTATTCCAACGCCTCCAAAAGGATCGGCATATTTGGGATATTGTATATTGTCTTCCAGTTCCGAGTAAAATAGAGTAGCTCGAAAGCTGGTTGACATCTTCCTGTAAATATAGCCAAGTTCGTAGCTCTTGATTGTTTCTGGTTCCAGACTGGGATCACCGCCGATAACAGAATTTTCCTTGGAGTACAATTCCGTGAAAGCGGGTGGGCGAACGGCCTCGGAATACTGTGCTTTTAAAATATGATTATTTGTCAGGCGATAAACAGCGGAAAGTCTTGGAGTTAAAGCGTCATAATTGTTTTTGTCATGATTGTCGTAATGATCGAAGCGCAAACCCGCTGTCAAAGTAAAATAATCTGTTATATCGAACATTTCTTGCAGGTAGATGCTGAACACTTCTCTGCGCTTGTCCAGATCAAGCCAACTTTTCGAACCTGTTAAACGCGTCATGACTCCGAAACTATCGTCGTCGGTATTAGCATCGACCCATACATCTCCCATTTCTATTTCAGAGTATTTCATTCCCAGGAGCAAAGTATGACGTTCCAGTCCTTCCCAGATTAATTCAGCACCAGCATAGATTTCTCTTTCATCGTAATAAGGGCCTGCAATTGATCCGTCAACAGGGGTAACATCTCCGATATTTATGACTGAGCCATCGGGCAAAGTCATTGTTGCGTTGAGAATGGGCGGAAGGCCGAGCAGTTTATCCAGATGAAATTCATATTCCCGCAGACCGGCTTTCAAGTCGAGAGTTAAGGAATTAGGAAGGGTTACACCTTGCCTTGCTTCCAGTGCCAGATGCTTATCTAAACTGTTTGCGTCGTCTTCTGGACGAGGAAGGGCGTTAATAAGACCAAAATAATCGCCTTTCTTGTTTGATAAATATTGTCCTGATATGGAAAAATCTTTGTATTTAAAGAATACGCCCAGTAGTTTGTCTTCCTCAGCTTCGTTTGTCGGTCCGGGCGAATATGAATAATCGGGAAATTCCATGCCTGGGCCGAATCCTGATGTCAAGCGGTCATTTCCTGCCGTAACATCAGGGCCGTCAGACTTCCATCCTGAAAAATTAGCATTTAAAATCAGTTTTTTTTCAGGATTTGTATAAGTTAGAGTTCCGCCTCCTCCATAGCCGTATATGGAATTGTCGTCTGCTCTTAAACTGCCATAAACTCTGTTGCCGTCTTTGATGGTCTTGACATTTATAACACCCGCATAGGCATATTCCCCATAGATAATAGATCCTGGGCCTCTGATTATTTCTATTCTGTCGATCAGTTCCACTGGAATCTCGTAGATTACTTCTCCACCAGAACTCAATGTATCGTTTACAACTATATCATCCAGCAGAATTTTAAGATTACCTGAAAAAAAGCTGCCTCCTATTCCTCTTACTGAGACACTTCGACCTCCCGAAGAATCGATTGAAGTATGAAGTCCGGGAACCAGTGCCAGAGCTTCAAAAACAGTTCTTGCGCCTCGTTCCTCTAAATCTTTTCCTTTCAGTACAGTTACCATTCCAGGAACGAGATCCGCATCCATCTTGGTTCTTGTAGCAATTTCAGTGTAAACGAAAGATTCTTCTTCGATCCATTGCAGCTCATCATCAAGTATTGAGTCAGGCATCTCCTCATCCTGTTCAGCCGCAAATATTGTTCCCGATGTCAAAGCGGTGGATACAAAAATAAAAATAATAAGTCTGAAAATTTGCCGAACATTCAATATGCTACCTCCTTTTGTGTTCTATTCGCTTTACATCTTGTTCATGTCTCGAAAAATCCCGCACCTTGAATGTTGTCATAGACGATTCGAGTTCCATGGCACTGTCCGTATTCCGCTGTATCACCATATTCATTTTGTCGATAGCCTCGTTGATCTGGCTGATGGTTCTGTCCTGATCTCCGGAAGCCTGATAAATTTCACCGACCAGTGCAGCAACTTTGCCTGCATTTGACGCTATTTCTTTGAAACCGTCATTGGCCCAGGTGACAAGTTTTGCGCCTTCGTTGATTTTTCTTACGGTTTCCTGGATAAGAGCGGCTGTGTTTTTAGCAGCTTCTGCTGAGTGCGTGGCCAGTTTCTTCACTTCGTTTGAGACAACCGCAAACCCGGCTCCCACTTCTCCTGCCCTTGCTGCTTCCACTGCTGCGTTCAGGGCCAGCAGGTTTGTCTGAAATGCAATTGTGTCAATCGTCTTGATGATTTTGAAAGATTCTTCGTTTGATTCAGATATTTCATTCATGGAAGAGTTCAATTTTCCCATGATTTCACTTGCCTTTGTGAGTACATCACTTGTTTCATCCATGACTTCTTTTGCTTCTTTCGTGCGGTCCGAATTCTGGCGTATAGTCGAAGACATGATTTCAAGAAAGGAAACGGTTTCTTCCAGAGAATATTTCTGATCGGAAGCTGCTTCTGACAGCTTCTGAGAAGTGTGAATATTTTTTCCGATAATCTCGCTAATATTCAAGACCATATTGTTCATGGCCTCGGTTAACACACCAACTTCATCTTTCTGGACGGTATGTATGAGGTTGGTAAAATCGCCTTGAGAGAGCTTTTCTGCTGAACAGGTAAGTTGAGTCAGGGGAGCCAGGCAATTTGTGGAAAGCAGAAAGACAGATATGAGGCAGATCACGATGGATATTAGAGTTGTCACCAGGGCCTTTTGGATCAGGCTGTTGATTTCCGCTTTAATCTCCTGCTCGGATTTTTCGATTTCCATGTTCAGCTGCTTCAATGAAAAAACGAGTCTCAGAACGCCCCAGGGGCTTGTACTGATTTGAATGGGGGTGATTATTTCTATAAAGGATTTGCCTGTCTCCAGATACTGGCTGACTTTAGTTTCTGTCGCTTTAATCGCCTCCATATCTCTTTTTTCTGTCACCCTGGTTCTTCTCAAATCCGGCTTCATGGTGTGAATAAAGATTGTACCTGAAGAACTCATCAAAACGGCAAAGCTGATATCATGGTTGCTTTCCACGCTGTATTTTATGCTTTCCAGAGCCCCGGAAAAATTATACGAAGCAATATCCTGTTTGACTTTTTCTGACAGGCCGGCAGCGAGATTTTTTCCCTGTTCGATCAGGTTTTTCTTCATAATCGCTACTCGTTTATCCAGTTCGCCTTTTACCAGACGTTTTTGAGAAGAAATCTGAAGATAGGACGATATGAACATCATGCCGATAAGCAGTACAGAAAGCATGAGCATCAGCTTCCATTTTATTCCCCAGCCTGACATATTTTTTCTTTTCAGCATATCATTTTGCATAGCGAACGTAACCTTGTTTGTAAAATTGCGATTTACTGCAATATGTCATTAAAAAGTTTAAGGGCCTTTTCTTCATATGCCAAGCCATAGGCTTTGACTTTTTTCAAATTCAAAGTCAGATGTGAACCTGCCGGATGCTGAATCTTTTTCTCTTCATTCTGGTTACCGGCGGTAAGATTCATGGCAATACCAGCAGCCTGTCTTCCGATAGTCGGGTTGTCTGCCGAAACAATCAAAACCGCTCCGATATTCTCTTTTTTCGAAGGTCTGGCAAAAGCCTTGTGATAGGAAAATACCGGTTTTTTTCGTTTGTCACATTCTCTCAATATATTGAACAGGTTCTTTTTATTACCTATGACCAGAGGATCTGAAATCAGCCAGAGCGCATCAATATCAGGAGACATTTTTTTAAGCTTCGCAATGCTCTGCCTGTTATTTCTGATCTGTTCGCCAACTAGCTCAATGCCAAGCAGGCTCGCCTGTTCATTAGCTTTTTCAAACCATTCAGCATTATATTTCATGCTGTACATTACACCGATTTTTTTGATACCAGGAAAGACCGCACGAAACATATAAAACTGCATTCTTGTAAGAAGTTCGTTTGATACGCCATAGGTTTTAGGCGTAGGGCCGAGCCTGCGCCAGTTGATAATGGATGAGAATACGATAATATTGTTTTTGTAATAAGTTTTTGCAAGGTGGTAGGCTTTGCTTCCGATGCAATAGACAATATCCACATCAGAGGGAGACATCTTTTTGCTTTTTGTAAATTTTTTTACGTTACCTTGCAGGTCTATTTCCATAATCTTGCCAGAAACAGCTTTTTTGAATTCTTTCTGGACGATTTTATATTTGCCAACCGAGGCATTCGAATTGATCAGCAGTATCTTATTCCCTTCTTTTGCAGATAAAATACCCGGAAAAAGGAGTAAAAGGAACCAAAACCAAACAAATACGATAAGACCACCTGTTTTTTTATTTTTTTTGATTAACATCATTTCTCCTCAAGTATTGAAATATCAGCGGGTTTGATCACCTGCCATCCATCCAGATCAAGCATTCTTTTGATATGATCCGGCATGTTTTTTATAATTTTCACAATTTTTTCATTATGTTTTTCATTGTTTCCAGTTTCAGCCAGTATAAGCACAAGAGATTTCTCTCCTTCACCAAGCAGGTTCAATCCCGAATGAAGGACAGGATCTATCATTTTCAGATTGTTGATGGAATACTCCGTGACAAGAGCCGCTTTTGCCATTTCAAATCCCACTGACATTAAAGCATCAACATCTTTGGGAACAGTTAAAATTCTTATGGAAGATGCATAATGTTTGTTCTTGAGGATATCGGCAAGTACACTTCGGGTATCCTCAATATTACTGGAAGAAGCGACAGGCTCCAGTTTGCCATAGTCTGCGCCCGGATTTTTTTCATTGGAGACCAGTACTCTTTTCTGATATTTTGCTCCTTCACGAATTCCCACCATGATCGGTCTGACGGCGTTCTGCCTGCCAATTTTCCTGTAACACCAGTTGGAAAGAATCATGAAGCAGTTTTTATTTTTCTGAACATGCCGCTCAAAAGTGTCGCTGTCCTTAAAAGGCTGAAACTCGAAATATCCTGATTTGGAGAGATAGCCATCAAACTCTTTTTTCAAGGAAACGAAATTGTTGATATTGGTTTCAGAGCTGAAAAAATAGATCGGATATTTTTCCGATCCCTCTGACCTACTTGCCAAGAAAGGGGTAAGATTGAACAAAATCATCACGATCAGGGTATGCGTGACAAATTTGAACCGAAATAAAATTTGGGATTGCATGATCTGCCTCATTGTTTTCATGATTTCCTGGACAAGCCAGAGTTTTTAAATTACTCATATCGTTCGTACAGATTCGGTATTTTGAATAAAGAGGACAATATCATTTTTGGATCATTTTTAA
>JAUCGE010000208.1 GCA_030377965.1 Desulfobacterales bacterium HSG16 | reverse complement strand
CCTTCAGGGCGCTTTGGATGACTCAGCCGGGAGATTTATCTCCCGGAAGTTGCGTTGATCATGGTCAATATTTTTAAAAAATGTTAAATATTTTCTGCATAGGTACTTACGTATGGTTCAGCTTAAAATTCATCTTGCTGCGGATTATGGGCAATGACAATCAGCAGACTGTTTTCATTCTTGTTATTGATGCTGTGGACAACCCTTTTCTGGGGATATGCAACAACGTCCGTATTATCTCACAATAAAAAAACAACTGACACCGAAAATGGATTGGATAAAGAAAAAACGCTTGTAATTGCAATATTTACAGGGTACGAGCCTTTTTTTTTCATAAATGCTGAAGGCCAGCCAGTCGGGTTGTTTGTGGATATCTGGAAATTATGGGGGTGGAAAGCAAACAGGAAGATCCGATTTCTGCCGAGTGGCTGGAGTCAGACTTTGACAAACCTGAAAGAAGGCCGCGCAGATATCCATTCAGGTCTGTTTTACAGCGAGTCCAGATCCGAGTGGATGGCCTTTTCAGATTCGTTTTATGATATTTCCTCCCTTTTTTTCCATACCATCGACCAGACACTCCCGGTGGAATCGGATGATTTTGTTGGTCTGCCATTGGGAACCCTGTCCAATTCCTTTCAGGAGGAATTTCTAATCAACCAATATCCAAAAGCGAAAATCATCGGGTTCGACCATCCTGGCAATGTGGTTCGAGCATTGTTGAATGGGGAAATACGTGCGTTTTTATCCGAATCTGTTCCCACTGCAGCGACCTTGACTCGCCAGGGGTTGTTGGGAAATATATCCTGTTCCGATAATGTATTGTTCCGAAACAGGGTTCATGCCAGCGTATTGAAGGGCAGGTTGAAATTGCTCGATTTGATCGATGAGGGGCTGGAAAAAATATCAGATGAAGAATTGATGGAAATCGAAAGCCGCTGGGTTCCCGATCCGGCAAAACGCATCTTTAAATCCAAAATGCTGCGGCTCGCACAACATGAAAAAGACTGGCTGCGGACGCATCATACAATTCGAGTTTCCGGACCCAGGGCTTTTCCACCGTTTCACTATTATAACGATACAGGTTCTGTTCAGGGAATGACTTCCGATTACGTTCGTCTGATAAGCCAGCGTCTTGGTATTAACATGATATTTCAAGAAGAATTATCATGGACGGATGTCCTTGGGAAAATGAAAAATGGTGAAATAGATGCGATTTCCTGTGCTGCAAAAACAGCGGAACGTAAAAAATATATGCATTTTTCTGAACCCTATCTTTCTTTCCCGATGGTCATCGTCAGCCGAAAAGATGCTGATTTCATCGGTGGCATCAAAGACCTGGCCGGAAAAAAAGTGGCATGCATTCCCAGTGAAGTCACATGCGAATGGCTGAAAAGAGACGGAATCGATATTGTTCCCTGTTATTTTGGTTCGCCACTGAAAGGTCTGGAAGTTGTTTCCACTGGCCAGGCCGATGCCCATGTGGGAAATTTAGCAGCTTTGAGCTATCTGATCGAAAAGAACGGATTGACGAATCTGAAAGTCGCTGCACCCACCGAATATGGCAATTATAAGCTTTACTTTACTGTTCGCAAAGACTGGCCGGAATTTGTCGACATCATCAACAAGGTTCTTGCCTCGATCACGGAAGAGGAACACAATATGATCCGGCAGAAATGGCTTTCAGTACGCTTCGAACACGGTATCACCAGCGCTGACGTATGGAAATGGATCATGCGGGTGACGGGACTGTCCATTCTTCTGATCGGGATCACACTTTTCTGGAATGCAAGGTTGAAAAAGGAAATTAAAGAACGTGAAAAAGCTGAAGAAGCATTGCGGGAGGCAAAGAATGAGGTGGATCAGGCCAATCTTGTTCTTGAAACCCGTGTCGTGGAAGAACTGGGAAAACGTCACAGGCAGGAGCAATTGTTGATACAGAAATCCAAGCTGGAATCATTGGGCCGGCTGGCAGCTGGTATTGCCCATGAAATCAACCAGCCTCTTGCCGGCATTGCTATGGGTATTGAGAACACGTTGTTGAAAACCTTAAATAACAGGCTCGACCGTGACTATCTTACAGAAGAATGTCGTTTGCTGCTTCAAGATGTGGATCGTATCCGCAGTATTATCGAGCATGTCCGAATTTTTTCAAGAGAACAGCAGTCAGAGCAGACAGAAGACATTCTTATCGATAAAGCTATTGAAAATACTCTGTTGATGGTGCAGGCTCAATGTGAACAGCATGATATTCGTATTTTGTCGGATATCGGCAGAATAACCGGCACGATTGTTGGAAACGAATACCGGCTCGAACAGGTTATATTGAATCTGATTGGAAATGCCCGGGATGCACTGGAGGAAAAATATGCTGATGCTTTGGATGAATCTGTCCAAAAGGAGATTCGAATCCGAACATGGGAGGAACCGGAGTTAATATTTATTGAAATAAAAGATAATGGAATCGGCATTTCCGATGAAAATCTGGAAAAATTGTTCGAACCGTTTTATACAACTAAAAATCCGGGTAAGGGAACTGGTCTGGGGCTTTCCATAAGCTACGGCATCATTGAAGAGATGAACGGAGAGATCATGGTTCAAAGCCGTATTAATGAGTACACCCGGATTACAATTTCGTTTCCAAAAAAGAATCGGGAAAAACAGCGGGAAAAGGATGGTACTCATGCCTCTGTTTGATGAAAAAGCATGTGTTTTGAAGTTTGACGTGGACGGGCTCGACATACTCATTTTAGATGATTCTGAGCGTATTGTATTTGAAATAAAAGTATTTTTAACCGATCTGGGACACACGGTTTTTGAATCCCTCACACCAGCGGCCGCTTTTGAGATTCTCGATAATCATTCTGTCGATATTCTGATTCTGGATATCAAGCTTCCTGACATGAACGGCCTGGAGGTACTGGCAAAAGTCAAAAAACGTTTTCCGGATACGGAAGTCATCATGATCACCGGTCACGGGGATGTGGAGAAAGTAATTCATGCCATGCGCCTGGGCGCGTTCGATTTTTTCACCAAACCGTTCAAGTTGGTGGATATCCAGCATGCCATCGAGCGGACTGCCAAATTCCTTGCCCTTTCCGACCGGTTAAAACAGCTCGAATATCGATACACCCTGATTTCAAAAGAACTTCAGGACAAATACGAGCATCCCATTATCGGAACAAGTCAGGTCATGAAAACCGTAATTCATCTGATGCAGAAAGCCGCTGAATCGGAAAAAACTTCTGTTTTGATCACTGGTGAGAGCGGAACCGGAAAAGAGATGGTGGCAAGAGGGATTCATTTTCTCAGCAAAAGAAAAGACTCTCTTTTTCATGTGGTGAATTGTTCTGCTATTCCGGAAAATTTGTTTGAAACCGAGATGTTCGGACATAAAAAAGGATCGTTTACATGCGCGACAGAAGATAAAATCGGCCTGTTTGAAGCAGCCGACAAAAGCAACCTGTTTTTAGATGAAATCGGGGATATCCCCCTGGTGTTTCAGGCAAAACTTCTCAGGGTTATAGAAGACAAAAAGGTAAAGAAACTGGGATCTGTCACGGAAAAATCTCTCGATATCCGGCTGATCTGTGCAACCAACAAAGATATTGAAAAAGATGTTCGTGAAAACAGGTTCCGTCTGGACCTGTTTCACCGTCTGAATACCTTCATGATTCATATCCCGCCGTTACGGGATCGGCAGGATGACATTGCTTTGATTACCCAGTATTATGTTGATTTTTTTTCCAGGTCTCTCAACAGGCGAATCAGACGGATAGATCCGCTTCTGACGGAAAACCTGAAACAATATTCTTTTCCCGGTAATGTCCGGGAGTTGAAAAATTTGATCGAGCGGGCGGTCATACTCTGTGATCAGGAAGTTCTGACAGAATCTCATTTTGGCTCCTTGAAACCTTCCAACCTTTTTGACCAGTGCCAGGACAGTTCATGCCCCTATCGTCAACTGGCTTTGGAAAACCGGTTTGATTTATCAGCGATTGAGAAACATGTGATCCGGCAAGCTCTGAAAAAAACCGGTTATAACAAGACAAAAGCGTCAAAGTTATTGAACATATCCTGGAGCGCACTGGATCGAAAGATGAAAAAATACGGCATCCGGGACTGAGTTTCTGGCTTGTTTTTTTATTGCCTCATTTTGTCTGAATCAGGATTCTCAGGATTAAAGGATTTTCAAGATTTTCAAATGCTAATCCTGTTCATCCTTTAATCCTGAGAATCCTGATTCAGACATACGCAAAGTGTAAACTACTAAATGAAGGATACAACGATGATCAAGGCAGAATTTTTTGCACTCTCCGGAATCGCGGAGAACTCTTTGTTTTCGGAGACTATTGGTTTAATCTATATATTAAGTATGTTATACTCAAGATTGCCATTGGGTTCACGATTCATCCTCCGAAATCGCGGAATATCTGAGCCTTTTTATCCTGATAATTTCAAAATAAATCATCTTTACTGCCTCCTGCCACTATTCAGGGCATGTTTGACAAGTCTTTTTTTAGCTGATGACGATGTTGGATTTAAATTGTTTCCTCAAAATATCTTGTTTATTCGTTATGTTAAAGCTTTAGCCTTTCGTAACTTGAACAATAGCCGAAGTTTTAAAACAGACTCTCAAAGGATACCCGGCACATTTTTTGCTGATTGAATGGTGAGGAAATTCTCTGAAAACAAACATGTGAAAGGGGGTGATATCAATCGAAATGCAGGTGTAGATAAAAAAATCATTGTAAATCAAAACAATCAGACAAATCATAGTTCAAAAAAGGAGGTATTCAAAATGAAACAACACCACAAGATCATTTTCCTCACAATCATTCTTGTCATCTTTACATCTTTTTCTTTATTCGCCTGGCCCATTCCCGACTCAGGGCTGACAAAATGCTACAATGATACAGAAGAAATTCCATGTCCCTCGCCGGGTGATGCTTTCTATGGTCAGGATGGAAATTACAGTATCAACTCGCAATCCTACACAAAATTGGATGCAAATGGTAACGATCTACCGGATACCGCAACTGATTGGGTGATGGTGCGTGATAATGTAACGAGTTTGATTTGGGAAGTGAAACAGAATAAAGATGCTGTTCAAAATTATTCAAATCCCCATGATGCGGATAATGGATACACTTGGTATGACAGCGATCCGGAAACCAACGGGGGAGATGCGGGAAAATCCGGAGATGGTAATGATACTGAAGATTTCATCAATGCGCTGAATGCGGAAGGTTTTGGAGGACATAATGACTGGCGGCTGCCGACTATAAGGGAATTGGGTTCGATTGTAGATTCTGAGAGATTCTTTTCTGTCATGGATGATGAATATTTTCCGAACACACATGTTTCGCCTTACTTGTCTTCCACGACTTACTTCAAAAGGAGCAACGTGTGGGACATGGATTTCGAAAGCGGCAATGACGGCTGGGCCAGTAAGTATAGTGGTATTACTTCTGTGCGTGCCGTGCGCGACGGACGATCTCGATCATTTGATCATTAACAATGATGGTACAGTTACGGATTTTCACACAGGGCTAATGTGGCAGCAGGAGATTGGAGGAGAAATGACATGGAAAGATGCGCTGTCTTATTGCGACACTCTCTCCTTTTCCGGATATTCGGACTGGCGACTGCCGACAAAAGAAGAACTTCGTTCCATAGTTGATTATGAAGAAAGTTACCCACCAATTAATACAACGTATTTTCCATCTACAATACATTATTATCCCTGGTCTTCCACGACTAACGCCAGCTATACGAGCTTCGCGTGGGGCATGAGTGGCTATGACGCAGATGACAACTACGAAGTTAAGTCAAATAGTAATTTTGTCCGTGCCGTGCGCGGCGGACAGAATCGATTATTTGTATCCTCTTTAAATTTTATGGAAGTCTTAAAAAATGTTGAATTATTTTTTTAAAAAATATTGCAAAATATATTTTTACATTATAAGAATATATTCATTATGAAGATCAAAGATATTTAAGCCACAT
>JAUCGE010000207.1 GCA_030377965.1 Desulfobacterales bacterium HSG16 | reverse complement strand
ATTCTTTGAAATAATAATATATTCCCTCAAGGATTCAAGTTGTCGGTACTGCTTGAATTTTTCCCCTCTGTCATATTGTTCGGTAGAATCGGAAAGCACTTCGATAATCACATCGGGATTCAGCAAAGTCTGCTGTTTTTCATTCGTAAATTTTTCTTCATTACAGACCACCATGACATCTGGACAGGTATTCAGCCCGGTTTTTTCAATTTTAAGCATCATATCGCTTGGATAAACACAGCAAGGCTTGTTTTTTAATTGTGAACCCAGGGAAATAATGACATTTGCTACAATCAGGTTATGTCGTCTTGAGGCTTTTGCCATAGCAAAAATCTCACCATCGAAATACTCTCTTTTGGCATTTGAAGTTCTCTTCTTAGGGTACTCTTTTTCGGAAGTATATGAACCCGCACGTCGTGACATATTTTTTCCTCCGGTTTTAAAAGTGGCCAGAGATAAGAGTTATAATCAGGCACTTTGTTTATCCTTTTCTTATAATCCTATTCTTATCGAAAATCCTTGTAGAGAGACAAAAAATATAGCTGAAATCCCTAAATTTTGGCTTTTAATACAGCACCTGCTATCAAACCGGAACGGTAAAAACGCTACAAGGATTTGCGATAAGAATAGGATTATAAGAAAAGGATTTTGGGTTCGGCTTTTTTGGAACGACATCTATTTTCAGAAATTTCAGTAGCTTACTTGACAACAGCGCAAGCAATTGCCCCAAAATATCGGCAACCTATTGTTATTTAATCGTTCATCCAATTTTTGAAATACTTCATACATCGCCAGAAACCAATTTTCTATCTCCATTACTGCAAAACATATTATTATCTTATCTGGATATTGCGCCTTTTGCTGTACAGTGGTTGCATCTATTCCGGGGAAATTGGCCAGTTTATAGCTAAATTTTGCCAGTCTCATAAGAATTCCCTCGCCATAAAGCGAATAGTCAATATTCACAAATTTCGTTTACAACTAAACAAGTATGAAAACGATTTGTCAAGATTTTTCACTAATGTGCATGATCCCCGCATTCATTATCACATCCATTTGGAGCCAGCCATTTTTTAACATAATCAAAGGCAATCAAAGACAGCAGAACAATGGAAAAAAAGATGGAAAACAGCCCGCCTGACTCACCTGCTTCTTTTTGAACCCAGTTTGTCGTGCCGATATTCAGAAAATCATAGATGTAATTTGCACAAACTCCTGACACAATTGAAAGGATTATAATGGATGCCAGGTAAACTGCTGTAGCTTTTTTGCCCAGGATCTTTGAGACCATAGCTATAGAGGCAGCATTGGTGGCCGGGCCTGCCAGAAGGAAAACCATTGCAGCGCCGGGTGAAAGCCCTTTCATGGCCAGAGCAGCGGCAATGGGTGTGGACGATGTGGCGCAAACGTACATGGGAACTGCTATAAGCAGCATGACTATCATGGAAAGCCATTCATTACCCAGAAAAGTTTCGGCCATTTCCGGGGTTAAAAGAGCGCTGATAGCACCAGCGATAAGAAGCCCTGCCATAAACCATTTACCGATATCAGGCAGAAGCTCGCCAAAGGCATAAATCATGCCGTCAATTATACGTTTGAAAAATCCAGAAGCTGGCTCACTGTCACCACAGGAGCATGTATTGCTCCCTCATGTGGGTGCAAAAGAATCTGCGGGAGGAAGCGGTTCAGCAGGAGAGCCTTTGTCGAGATGGTTTACAAAAAGGCCGGTGGTAATAGCTGTCACGAACGCACCTACAGGGCGGAGCAGTGCCATGATCGGATCGAGAAGCGCATATGTGATTGCAATCGAATCTGCTCCGGTTTCAGGAGTTGAGATCAGAAAAGATGCTGTAGCGCCCTTGCTTGCTCCCTGCTTCCTCAAGCCTGCTGCTGCTGGAACCACACCGCAACTGCAAAGGGGGATGGGAACTCCGAAAGCAGATGCTTTAATGACACCAGCAGTTCCTTTGCCCATATGTCGGGCAACCATGTCATCCGGGACAAATGCCTTGAGAAGGCCAGCCATTGCAAACCCCAGGAGCATGAAACCGGATGAATCTTTCAAAACTTCCCATGATTCCAAAAAAATATTCACAACAATATCTATCATAATAACCTCCTTGAATCTTCGATTGTTTAATTAACTGAGATGATTTTCCATCTTATCTTTTATTATTAAAACATATGAACACATGTTCATATGATGCCAATAATTTTTCCTTCCGCCCTACCCTTCCCGAACATGCATCATACCAATTTTCACAAGTTCATTGATATGATGATCATCCAGGCTGTAATAAGCATTTTTACCTTCCTTTCGATATTTTACCAGCCTGGCATTTCTCAATATCCTGAGCTGATGGGATATGGCAGGCTGTTTCATGTCGAGAAGATCCGACAGGTCACACACGCACAATTCGGAAATTGACAAGGCACTCAATATCCGGATGCGGGTATGATCTCCCAGGATTTTGAACATCTCGGAAAGCTCGAACAATTGCCCGGAAGGAAGCATTTTTGCTTTGACTTTCTCTATAAGCGATTTGTGGATACACAGGCTCTGACACACATCATCTGACATTTTTCTTCTCCTTTCATATGAATACTTGCTCATATGTACATATTTTAAAACATAATGTCAATAGCTGATTATGAAAAAAAGCTTGAAAAATATCCATGTTTTTACAATAACCTGACAGAAGCATGTTTTTAAATGCTGTGGTATGGATAACCAAAAAAAAGGCGTATTGAATATGTACATGATACAATTTCTTCCACACGAAAAAAAAATCGAGGTTCAAGACGGAGAATATCTTATCAGAGCAGCCCTTGAGGCAGGAGTTCATATCAACGCATCCTGCGGAGGAGAGGGAGTCTGCGGCAAATGCCGGGTTTTGATCGAAAACGGAGATGTGGGAGAAGGCATTTCGGAAAAACTGAGCGAAGAGGATATAAAGAAAGGTTACCGGCTGGCCTGCAAAGCCAGAGTAAAAAGTGATCTTGTTGTCCGTATACCAGTGGAATCGGCCATCGACAGGTCAGTTTTAAATATGCCTGCCACGCCGAGAAAGACAGCGCGTATTTCACAGATGAACATGGATGATCTAAAGGAAAAAGGATTGTTTGTGCCGCCTGTGGAGAAAAAATACCTTGAACTTCCGGTTCCAACAGCTCAGGACAATCTGCCAGATGTCACCCGTCTTGTCAGTTTTTTAAAACTCAATCACGGTGAACACGGACTGATTGTAGACCTTCCAGTTATCCGCAAGATACCGGAAGTGATCAGGAAAAAAGATTTCAAGATTACTGCCACTCTGGTACGCCCGGTTCACGACGAAAGAAAATCTCAGATAGTCAATGTTGAGGCCGGGGATACCACGGATAAAAATTATGCGATTGCAATTGATGTAGGTACGACCACTATATATGGCCAGTTGATTGATCTTAATACTGGTGAAAGCATATCCGAATATGGTGATTTCAACGGGCAGATCAGCTATGGTGAAGACGTAATTACTCGTATCATGTACGCTGAAAAGCATAATGGGCTTGAAAAAATTCACCAGGTGGTCATAGAAACAATCAACAGGATAATCGATAGAATCGTCAAGAAAGCTGACATCGACAGAGATGAAATATCGACCATAACCCTTGCGGGCAATACAACCATGACCCAGTTGTTATTGAAAATCAATCCCAGATATATACGCAGAGCCCCCTATGTGCCAGCATCTACCATGTATGCTCCAATCCGCGCTGTCACCCTCGGTATTGAGCTTGGAGATCATGCATTTGCGCTGGTCTATCCTGCTATCTCCAGTTATGTAGGTGGAGATATTGTTGCTGGTGTCATGGGATCAGGGATGTACCTGTCTGAAGAACTTACACTTTATCTGGATATCGGCACCAATGCGGAAATAGTGATTGGCAATAAAGACTGGTTTGCCTGTGCTGCCTGTTCGGCAGGGCCGGCTTTTGAAGGAGGCGGAATTCAATTCGGCATGAGGGCAGCCAAAGGCGCAATCGAAGATTTTTCTATAGATCCAGTGACTTTAGAGCCTATGATAATGACCATAGGCAATGTCAGGCCAAAAGGAATTTGCGGTTCGGGTTTGATCATCATGGTTGCTATTATGTTTGAAATGGGGATTATAAGCTCAAGCGGTAAATTTGACAGGGACATTGACACGCCCCGTATTCGGGAAAATGATGGTTTATGCGAATATGTACTTGCATGGGCAGACGAAACCCAGATAGATCGTGATCTGGTGCTGACAGAAATTGATATCGACAATCTGATTCGTGCTAAAGGGGCTATATACAGCGGTTGCCAGACTCTTTTAGACGAGGTTGGAATGAGTATCAATGATATAGATAGAATTTTTCTGGCAGGCGGATTCGGAAGTTATGTGGATCTGGAAAAAGCCATGACAATTGGTCTTTTGCCTGAAATCGACCCGGAAAAGGTAACTTTTATCGGAAACGGTTCTCTTATGGGAGCGAAAATGAGTTCACTGACCAACCGGATCAGAAAAGACGTGGTTCAGGTAACCAGGATGATGACAAATTTCGAATTATCGGAAACTCCTTCTTTCATGGATCATTATGTAAGCGCTCTTTTTCTGCCCCATACTGATATTAACCAGTTTCCAAGGCTCAAAGCCAGGCTTGCACAGCGCAGGGAAATGAAGAAGCAATTGGAAAATACGAATAGTCAGATATGACTTTTCTGGGAAATACTTTTTAACATCCGCACTGGTTAGAAATAACAGCACCTGCGCTCAGGCAACTGGTGGGCAACACTTCGCTTTTGCCCACCTACGAAAAAATGTCATGAATTTTTCGCACAGGTACTTATTGTATCAGCTTCCCATGCATGGCAGCATAACCGTTGCCGTGCATCCCTTTCCTGAAAGACTTTCCATCCGTACCTCTCCTTCATGAGCCTCCAGAATATTATGCACGATGGCAAGCCCCAGACCGGTTCCCGTTGACTTCGTGGTGTAATACGGATCAAACACATGAGCCAGATCCTTTTTCTCGATACCCGGCCCTGTATCTGAAACCTGAATCCTGATTTGCTTCGCATCATTTGCAGACGAAACCCTGACAGAAAGTGTGCCGCTATCTTCCATCGCTTCTATGGCATTTATATAAAGGTTTAAAAAAACCTGGCTGACTTGATCGGCATCTACAGATACGATGCACTTTTCTTTTGTAAAATCGGTTTTTATGCCGATATTTCTCTTTTCGGTCTCTTTTGCAATCAGTTCAAGGGTATTTTCAGCCAGTTTGATGACACAACTCTTTTGTTTGGTTATACGGACAGGCCGGGACAATTCGAGCAGTTGTCCCACTACCCGATCCAGTCTTTCCACCTCCTGGATCATAATATCCGCAATTTTCCGATCCTCCTCTATTTTTTTATATCTTTCCTTGAAATATGTAGCAAAGCCTTTGATGGAACTTAAAGGATTTCTTATTTCATGTGCTACGCCAGCAGCAAGACTGCCGATTGATGCAAGCCGCTGGCTCCTTGCTATCTCTGCTCTTAAAGAACGCACCTCACTCAGATCCTTGAAAAGAAGCACATAACCAAGAAAACGAGCCTGATCATCTCTCAATTGTGAGCCTGTAATCTGGAACCATACAATTTTCCCATTATCAAGTCTGCACTCAACTTCCCTCTCTGTTTCCGAGGCATCTTCATCCATCTGATCGAACAGTTCCCACAAAGGCTGAGGCAAGATATCACGGCCATCTTCCCCTATGACCTGCTCATACTCTATATCGATCAATGTTTCTGCCACCTGATTGCAGGACGCTATCCGCCCTTCATGATCCGTGGCAATCAGGCCGATGGGCATATTCTCCACAAGATTATTTGAAAAAGCTCTTATCATAGAAAGTGAGGCTTTTGCGGACCTGTAGCCATGAGATATGAACAGCAGAATCAAGCCGGAAAGACCGATCAGAGAAAGTATAATTCCCATAAAAACAGATCTGTTCATATCCGCTTTTCTGGCAGCTTCAATAGAAGACATGTCAAGCCCGACAAAAATAATCTGAGCAGGCAGTTTGAAAGATCTCTTTCCCCTGATCATTGGATAGCAGAAAGGCCCCTGGCACATTCTGCCCCGACGTCGGGAAGATTTGAGCGAAGGCTCGAACTTTCCGAACACTTCAAAAATTTTTTTCCCATCATGCCCGGAAACCATGCGCCAGTCTGGCCCGGGCATTTCGAATATAGATTCCAGATCAAGTTCATTCCCATGATATTTACCTGTCCGGCTGGAATCA
>JAUCGE010000031.1 GCA_030377965.1 Desulfobacterales bacterium HSG16 | reverse complement strand
TCGGAGGTGACAATCTTCGGCTGACAACTTTTACGCTGTCCAGAAAGTGAAAATTGTGATTCTTTGTTATCGGGTCAAAAATCGGGTAAAAAAGAAAGCTCAAAAACGGGCTTTTTGGACGCCCCAGTTCTGATCCATTGTCAATTCTCTCCAGTATCGTTTTTTCCAGTTCCAGGAATCTTGCTTCCAGCGCCATAATATCAGTCCTGATTTGCTTTGCCTTTCTCAGAAATCTATTTTCGTTTGTTGTCCACAACCAGGATATCGGTTCCTTTCAATATTGATGTTATGCGTTCTATCAGCTTCATTCTGGTGTAATCAAAAGAGTCTGTCGTATCCATTTCTCCAGCCATCGACGGATCGAACATACTCCTGTTGATTATTGGTAACTGAAATGATTTTATATTCACATCCACTCCATCAGCCAGTTCATCCCTGATTGTGATTTCAAATTCTTTTTCCTGATAGTTTTTTATGGTGTCTGGATAGAACAATACTATTTCATTTGCCTTGAATCTCACGGCATAAGCCAGCATCTGATATAAATCGCTTTGCGATATACCATTCTTTGGATCTTTTTCATCGCAATAGATGATTTTGTATTTGGTGTCTGCAATTATCGTCCTTGAATCGACTTCAAGAACGAGGTCAGGCCGGAGAGAAAAATTTCCTGCAATGTCCAGATATTCTGATTTTTTCTGTGCCGTGGCTTCGACCCCTTCGATTTCCTTGTCGATGAATCCAAAAATAAAATCTTCAAAAACGTATTCCATGGGGAGTAAAAAAGCAAAAAGTTTCAATTCATTTTTGTAATCAAATGAAATGCTGTTATTTAAAAACAGATAGCAGAAATCTCTAACGGTTTCAAATTCACCAAAAATCGGATTGAATTGGATGGTACTGCATTCCCGTGCTGTAGCTGTCCTGTCACTTACATCATCGAGTATGAATAAAATTTCTCTCAGGTATTTTTTATTTTCTGCATTATTCGTTACATTGAAAAGCAATTTTGCCACATACTTTATTATTCGATTGAATTTATTGTCAAAAATAAATGAGTCATAAGTACAGTTGATTTTATGCCACCTGCCCTTTGACAGGTTTTCAGTGATATATCTCCCTGAGTTCAATCTGCCTTTGATATATGGCAGTTCTCTTTCAATCTCTTCATATTGCTGGTAAACCGAATTTGCCAACAGCTCTCTTGTATATTTTGAAAACAAATAGATCAAAACTTCAAGGAAGTCATTTTTATAGCTGTCAAGAGATGTAAGATAATTTGGGAACTTGATTTTTTTACAATAACTCAGCCACCATATTATGTGATTTTGAATCGAATGTATCTCTTTGGGAGAGCAGTCCCGACTGGAATCATAAAAAATTTTAGGCAGCAAATTGATCTTTTTATCTTCAAAATGAATTGTTCCGACGTACTTGTTTGATTTCAGTTCATTTGTCCTGTGTAACAATTGCAGAAAACGCTGGGTTTCAGGCATATCGGACACATTATCGGATTCTTTGCCATAATAATATCCTGATTTTTCCCTATTATTCCAGATTTTATCCAGAAAATATTCCAGTTCCTGAAAAGAGCCTTCAAATTTCAGTCTATTCTGGTATTCAAAGAGGTTTATCATTTCTGCTCACTGATTGTCAGTGGCCAGGAATTTTTTTCAACATTCAATCCAGCTTTTTTTATTATTTTTATCACCTCTTTTTCATCGTTTAAAAAATACTCCATTAAAAGAGGGATCACTTTTTTATTCATGCGCTCGGCAAGATCCATATTGTCTCCCATGAAATAAGAATGGCCGATTTGAAAATCATGTCCTTTCGATTCCCTGATTTGTTCGTTCATTTTCTCCAGCACATCGCTGTCGTGTATCGTATGGCCTTCTATTTCGTATTGAGGATACATGGGTTCGAAATCGAACCTTCTCCTTAAAGCGATATCCAGCAGGGCAATTGATTTGTCTGCGGTATTCATTGTGCCGATGATATACAGATTGGAGGGGACAATGAATTTTTCACCGGAAGGCAGTGTGCATTTCAAGGGGATGGTACCGTGAGATCGTTTATCGTCTTCGATCAAGGTGATCAGTTCGCCGAACACACGGGAAATATTGGCTCTGTTGATTTCATCTATTATGATAACGTAATTTTTAACCGAGTCTTCGCTTACCCGTCTCAAATCATTCAGATCCACAGTTGAAAGAAGTTTTATTTTTGATTCATAGCCCTCTTCTTCATAATTCTCTTCGTTTGAAGATTTCATATTGACAGATTTATGTTGATTGTAAAACTTGATAAATTCATCCAAGGCGACCCAGTACACGGTTGTATTGCATCCGCCTATTTTGTTTTTAATGTCGTTATGGACATTTTTGATTATTTCAATTTGAGGGAAAAATGAAAAGAGTTTGAGCAGTCGCTCGCCGGAAACAAGATATGATCTGCTCCTGTTCAAATGTTTGAATTCAATATTATTGTTCTTTGTGAAATCACTGATGAAGATAGTTGAACCGGAAGATGTCTGGAATTGTTTATTTTCCAGTGATTTGAGGTGTTCGACAAAATCCAGATAAATCTCGTTTTCATCAGATTTTTCTTCAGCAGCATCCGTCCGTTTGATTTTTCTGGAAGCCTTATAATATTCGAAAAGAGCATTTGTTGCAATGTTTTTGAACACTCCATCTTTTCGTTCAAAAGCCAGGCCATCCGAATTATTGACATCGGGTCTCAATCCTTGAATGAAATCCTCATAGCTGTAGCTTTGATGGAAGGTGATGAATTCAATCCGTTCTCTTAAATTGTAGTTAAAGATTTCCTGGGCTTCGCTGTGATCGGTGATTGATCTGTTTTCAATTATCTGGGCGGCTCTCAAGATGGTATTGTATGTTTTGCCAGTACCCGGAGGACCGTAAAAAATCGTATTGCGAGGGAAATTTATTTTCCGATCTTTCCTTCGCTCTTCTTGTTTTTTATAATCCTTTTTATCACGCATCAATCCGAGCAGTCTTTCGTAATAATATTCATAATCCGGATGGTCCGATGCATATTCTGTGATATTGGTGAGAGTTTTTACCACCAGTTTGAAATCTATTTTCCAATTCCCTTTTTTTCTCCATTCAACCTTTCTACATTTTTGAAATCGCTCTCTATTCTCATCATAATAATAATCCGAAGTCACTTCCCCATATCCAAGTAATTCGTCTCTTCCTTTTTTTACGATTACAATGTCACCTTTAGACATGATTCCCTTGAAATTATAGTTTGCTGACGCGTCATGTATTTTAGATGATGTCGAACTTTCAACTTCCTGCAGCCTCGCTGTCATTTCATCCTTGGTTTTATAATCGTTCAGGTCGCCAAGTTCATCCCATCCAATACCCATTATGCCCTGCTCATAAAATTCCTCCCACATATCAGCGTTATTACCCGGAGAGTAGAGCCAGTATTGTTTCGATTCCACTGTCCCTCCCATTTCCAGTAATGTCAGATATTCATCTTTTGTTGCAGAAAAGTTGGTTCCCTGACTGCCGACCTTCAGCCCTGACAGGGCATCGATGTTTTCAAGCTGTTCTTTTATTATCGGGTTTGAGATAAAATTATGAGTAATCTTTATTCCTGCTTTCAGTTTTATTTTATCTTCCGTTTTCCAGAGGTTATGATCGTTATATGAAGTGGCTTCCTTTTCCATTGGTTCCTGGGTCACCTCTGCAAGTGCATAACAGCCTGCATTTTTCCCGGTGAGCCAGATGATTACCTTATCCCGTTTTTTTATTTTATCTTTATGCGCGGAGACGTTCCAGTTATCGATTAGATTGTTTGTCAAACCTGTTTCAAAATCAAAAAAATCAGGATTACCTTGAAACACCCAGTAATTTATTGTTTTTTCTTCATTGTGATATTTCCAGGCTTCATATGAAAGCTCATAGAAAGGCTTGTTTGTTTTTTCTTTTACTTTTTTTATAATTTCAATATATTCGGAATATGTATCGAATCTGGATTCAATTCCGAGTTTTTCCTGCATATACGGTTTTGTCGGGCCATTTATCGGAAAGTATTTTTCAGGGGAGACGTAAAAAAGGGCTTCGGTCAACTTCGTTTTGCCGGTACACCTTATTTTCAACACATCTTTAAACTGATCATCGGTTATATCGTAATTCAAAGCGCTGAAAAACAAATTCCACAATCGAGATATCTCATTATTGTTTCTCTTTATTTTATATGGAAACATCCATACCTGTTGAGCATTGGAAGAGGGTATTCCCGATTCGTCTGTTGGTACTGGCAGGATCTTGAGTTTTTCTGCAATTTTTTGAAGATATTCAAGTCTTTTTTTACTGCCGTGTTTGTAAATATAGCAGAAAAACGTGAACGGGTCTATTTCATCGAGTTCGATAGTGCTTCCATTTGAGTCCTTATCGTTAAAGACAGCAATACCGACACCTTTCAAAAGATCGATCAACTCTTTTTGATGGCCTTGCTTCTCTGCTAAAAATTTTGCTAAATTTTTATGTGTTTCAACCCAGGAGTATTTGACTTTTTGTTTATCCATCCACTTTTCCTTTTAAACAAGAGCAAAGATGCAGACTGCATCTGGTATCATTCAACTTTTGAATATCGGTAAAATACCTCATCCCAAGTTTGTCCTGATCCATTGTCAATCCTTATTGAAGCGCTCTGGCAAAAATTTTTTATATTTCCCAGTCTTCCAACAACAACTTTTCGACTCGATTGAACTCTCTCACATTGTGAGTGACCAATATTGCATTTTGTTCAAGGGCTATTGCAGCAATCATTAAATCATTGGGGCCAATCGGAGTGCCTGATTTTTCCAATGTTGATCTTATGCTGCCATATTTTTCCGCTGCTCCATCATCAAACGGATATGAAACAAAACGGTTCAAAAATTGTTTCTGTTTTTGCAGGTTCCGTTCTGGATACTCGCTTTTCATGGAGCCATAAAAAAGCTCGGCCTTCACAACGGAGCATACAGCTATGTTTTCAGGATGATTTCTTTCTATCTGATTACGAATCGAGTCCGATGTTCCGTTCAAATATTTGATGCATATGTTGGTATCGAGTAAATATTTCAATGTATGGCCTCTCGATTTTCAAACTCACCCTGCTCTCCCCTCTCTATCGGATCGTCGGACAGGCATCCGTATGTGCTTTCAATAAACGAACTCCATTCGTTTTTATCCGTATGGAAGTTTTCATCAGATTTTGTTTCTGTGGCATCTTGCTTTGATACTGGAATATCTTCTAACGCTTTTATTATACGATATAAAGTTACGAGATATTGATCTTGTATTTTGTCAATTTCAGATTTGATTGTTTCCCTGGTTATCATTTTCACCTCCTCTGCCGGTCAACTCATAGTGTCCGGTTTCTCCAACATGGTCAGTCAAGACCTGAAGCATCATATTCTCTGTGCCTTGTAATCATAATCGGCATAAAAATCTATTGTCCCAAAAAGCTCAATCACCTTCATTTGCTTTCTTCTCCTGATATACTCTATAAGCGCTTCAGTGACCGCCGCTTTTTTACTTTCGTGATTGCCGATTTGTTTTGCCTGCTCGATCAGGTCATTTTCAACAGCTATATTTGATACCATTTGCCTCACCTCCTTTTGTTCGATTTGATACATGGGTTTGTAACCGTGAGTCATGAATTGCCATTTTCAATAGTTCTTCGATATGTGCTATGCTCTCAACAGCATATCCTCTTCCTGTTTCACATGCTCCGCTGGTTGAGCTTCGGCAGTACCCTGCTGAGTGAAAAGATGCATGGCTTCAGGATAATGCTGAAGAACTCGAAGCAGATTATCCATAGCATAGCTTTGTGTCACCTGCCCACTTTCATAGCGTGCAAAGGTTTTCTGGCTGACTCGAAGATATCGGGCGAAGTTCACTTGTGTCATGCCAAATTTTGTACGGATGCCTCGAATCTCATCGGAGGTCAGCAGTCCGTCCACTCTTCGCCGCCGATCTGTCAGCAGCTTTTCAATCTCCCGTTCGTCCTTGGCCTGAAAGAAAGATTCTTCACAGGAAGAACATGTAAACACCTGCCGTTGGATGTGCAAAGTATGGCCTTTATAGGTGAAATCGATATCTTTGTGGATAAGCGACAAGATCCCTTCTTCACAGATCGGACAAGTTCCCCCTTCACGAAAGATATCTTCATGCTCCTGGGTCTTGATTCTTTGTTGTTCCATTTATTCCTCTTTGAATGAAAGGATAAAAATCAGATGGTTGCCATCGTCAATCACTTTCAGTTTAATGTAAAGATTGATATCACAGACGGTTTTTTTATAAACATCCTGCCAGACTCGGGGATTTTGGTATTCATTGACAGACTTATAGAAGTCTCGTGAGTCCAACTGTGAGATGATGTGTTGCACCTCTGTTTGAGAGAATCCCAGAGAATCTGCCGTTCGTTGTGCCGTCATAGTGAGTCTGCAAAGCCCTTGTTCCGCAAGTTGCCGGATTTCTTCAAGGCGATATGTCGGTTTTCGTTTATCCACACCATTTCCCGAATTGCCTTCTTGCAAGGCTCTAGTATAAAGAATTTACAGGGTATTCCAACAACCTGTTTTCATAACTGCGAGTATCATTATGATACCCGCACTCCAATCAGTCAAGATTTTCCTGGAATATTTTGGATCGTTGATTCAACTTTTCATGAATTTACCAGTCAAATAGCCATCAAATAAAAATATGCTATTAATTCAGATGGTTATAATGTCAAAATTTTTACCGATCAAATACCAGTCAAATAGAAAAGCTGAACTCAGCCCTCGCTTTTTCATGCCCAGAATGGAATATAGCTTGCGAGCCTTTTTGAACCACTTTCCGGATTATACAATTTTATCAAACCAGCATCCACCGCATCACTGATAATTCTCGAAACCTGTGAGCTGTTCTTTTTTTCAATACCGAATCGCTCTCTCAATGTTGCATTGGTCATTGTTTTCCTCTGCACATTTTGCAAACATGCATGAAGATAACAAGCTCTTGTCCGCTCTGTCTTATCCATTTCAGCAAAGGGTTTTTGAGCAAATAAGACAGCACGAGTATGTTCACCACTAACCTCAAAAAGAGGTGCCGGCAACTGATAAAATTCAGTTTGAAACACCACCTTATCCACGCCACTGCCTCTTTCTTCACAAATACCTATACGCCGAAGAAAAGATGCCATATCTTCGTTTCGTGATCGAGGCGGGGAATCAAGGAATCTCTGGGTGTCTACCAGCGGTTTTCCGGGGTTGGTAATCTCCAATCTCCTGTCAAAAATTTCAATCATCGGCCCGGTTCCGCTGATTGTAAAATCCTGATGAATAATTACGTTTGCCACTAATTCACGAATGGCTATTTCAGGATACATTGAAACGTTCTTCCGCAGAGCGGATTCGATCACCTCATTCAGAGGTAATATCGTCTGAATATAGCCGATCAAATCTTTAAAGCCTGCCGCATATCCTTTCTTTTCCTGATATTCCCGAATCGTCTGAATCCGGCCATCACCATCATAAATTACGACTCTCACCGCCTTACGATCAAGGGGGCGAAAATCAGATAGATCATTAGCGAACAGAATCGCTCCAAGATTTAAAATATCCCATTTACGGCCCTTTCGTTTTTGAATCATATGCTCATCTTTCAGGCGATTCAAAATATAATCTTTCTTTTCCGGCAACGGCATATCGAGCATATTGAAAAAGTTTTGATAATCCAACAGCGTCAAAACATCCTGTGAACTTACACATTCAATCGCTATTTGCTGCTCAAAAGGTGTTACATCAAAGATACGCCAAAGTTCTCTCTCCTTTTCCGGAAAATCTTTGAGCTTTTTCTTATACGAACCAACCCGTATGTATGCAATGCTCTGGAATCGAACCGGTTGATGAGCAGTCCGCGGAATTTCGATCATTGAAATCCGTTTTTCATTTATTTCAAACTCAATGAATTTAATGTTTATACGAGGGCTTAAAAGCCTTATAAGCCAATTCTCCAACTCCTCATTTCCTTTTTTGGCCCTTGTTGGTCGGAAATCAGTTCCTTCAATGTCATGAGTTTCGTCGTTTATGCCCCAAACTATATAAGCATTTGTTTTATCCTCCAAAGCGGCTGAGTTTGACAAAGCTGAAATATATTCTCCAATTGTTTCGGGATTGGAATTGTTACATTTGAACTCTACCCACTCCGTTTCTTTGGGGAGCTGGCATAATTCATTCAGAAGTCCTGAAAGGTATTCGGTACTGTCAATTTTTGCCATTCTCTTTCTCCGCCATTTGGTCAGCCACCACCCGACTCACCATCTTATCGAACCCTGCTTCCATTTTTGCCTTGAAATCATCTTCCATCCGAAATACATCCGTAAATTCCGCAAAGGCCCAACATCCGAACTGCCCGTGATTGTTCACGCCGGGTATCCAGCAGGTTTCCATTGTCTCTTTTTTCATCTTTGCGTCTTCTCGCCGATAACCCTTGATTTCCACGATCAAATGGAGCGGATCATCATGGCCGTCATCCACCAGAACGATGAAATCCGGAATATAGGTTCGTGTCCGTGATCCGTTTTGATAAGGAACCTCCAGGCCGAGACTATGGTTTTTCACATATGAAATGACCTTTGGATGGGATTCCGCTACACGGCAGAACTCCGCTTCCCAGTCGCTGTCGAGAATGACCCAGTTCAGGTGGCACTTACGGGAGTCGGTCTCCCATCTGCTCTTTTTCGAGGTATTGAAATTCACATGGGAGGTGGAACCGACAGAGTTGTACGGATCAAGTACCGCCTTTATTGAAGATGTTTCCGACATGGAGCGGGTTATTCCGGCTGTGATCCGTTCACAGGCCATGTCGGCCAGTTCCTGGTACATCAACTGGGCAGGGTATGTTTGGCCCGTGCAGGTCAGGCAGTTGTCGAGCCATTTTCTTGTGATTCGCTTCAACTGGCCGAAAAGATGGAATTTCGGATCTTCTCCCGGATCGCGCCATTTACTTTCCAGAAGCCGCTTGGTCACATGGAATATAAGGGTTGACCGGCGCATGTCATCCAGGTGTTCGAGATCAAGATCGACACCTTCTCCGATGATGCCTGCATTTTTCGTGATGGACGGGCCGACGAGATCGGGAGTCAGTTCGAGAACGGAATCATCGTTGAACTCAGCGGTCAGCCGTTCATTCGAAAGTTCGACACGGTATCCCTGCACCCTGGGAAACTGGATTTCCAAAGCATCCCGGTCAGGCCGGATCGCTTTGACATGGACGCTTTCCCTGGGCGGCTGCGGAGGAACCACAGTTGGTTTGGACGTGAAATCAAAAGGAATTCCCAGCACATCCGCATATTCGACATCGAACAGGTTTTCTTTGTTCAGGTCATAGGACTGGCGGCGGAGTGCGCGGCCGATTACCTGTTCACAGAGCAGTTGAGTTCCGAAAGCCCGGATACCCAGAATATGGGTGACGGTATTGGCATCCCACCCTTCGGTGAGCATGGAAACCGAGACCACGCATCTGATGGACTCGCCGAGCCTGCCTTGTTTGCCGACCGTGTTCATGACCTCCCGGAGCAGATCCTGATCGGTAATGTTTTCCGCGTTTTTATGCTCGCCCCGCTGCCTCATTTCATAACGAAACCGCTCGATTTCATCTGTGGCCATATTCCTGAAATTTTTATCCAGTGCATCACCGGATTCGAGCTGTTCGCTGTCGATCAGAAGCGTGTTGGGGCGGGGTAGGGGAGTGTCGTGTTCGTCAAAATTCCTGAACAATTCCAGCCTGCCGTTTACCAGTGTACTGGAACCATCTTCGTTTTTCCGGTAGAAACCGGAGATATAGTCATATACCAGCTTGGAAGTGGAAGTGTTGTTGCATACCACAATGAAACAGGGGCAAACCCTGACACCTTCCCGCTCCCACAACTCGAAAGTCTTTTTGTAATGGCCGTAAAGGGCTTCCAGCGCGGTCTGCAATTCGACCGGCAGGCTGAGAGGATCGAGAGTACCTTTCGATTTTCCGCGTCCTTTTTTGGGCATCCGTTTACGGATATGTTCCCACAGGTTTCTGAATTTCGGCATCTCGCCGCCGGGGATATTGTCGGCAACAGGCACACGGGGCAGTTTGACAATCCCGCATTCGATGGCATCCATCAGGGAGAAATCGCTCATGGTCCACGGAAAGAGGGTTCCTTCCACGTAACCCGATCCACTGAGAAAAAAAGGAGTGGCAGACAGGTCTAGTACCCGATTGATACCGAGTTTCCCGCTCACGGTCTCAAGCCCCGAAATCCAGAGACGTGCAGCCTCGTTGTTTTTCTTCGCCTCTTTTCTTTCATCCCCTTTCAACGTGCCTTCATCATCTTTGACCGGTTTTTCCCGGTAACAATGGTGGGCCTCGTCGTTGAGCACCATGATATTCTTCATACTCATCAGGCCGGGCATCACCCGCTGGATCATCTGCCCCTCGGTTTCCAGGGTTTCAAGCGGATCGCCCCGGCCCTGAAGAAGGGATCGGCCACCTTTGGAGAGTTCCGTCCGCTCCCGGATTTTAAAGGCGTGGTAGTTAGTAATGACAATCTTCACCCGATCCAGATCAGAAAGCATGTCATTGGGAACGATTTCCCGACTTTTGTAATAACTGTCCGGATCGTTTGGATACAATACACGGAGCCGGTCACGAATTGTCAGACCGGGCGCTACCACCAGAAATCCTCTGGTGAAAATCCGGCTGTTTGGCCGGCGCACCTTGTTTATGGTCTGCCATGCGATCAGCATTGCCATGACCGTTGTCTTGCCCGCACCAGTAGCAAGTTTCAGGGCCAGGCGCGCAAGTCCGGGATTTGCATCTTCATTGGTGTCAACAAGATGTTTCAAAAACCCTTTGTCGCTCTTACCGGATTTAGGAGCCACTTCGGTCAGCCATATGGCCGTTTCCACGGCTTCAACCTGGCAGAAAAAAGGCCGGATATCGCTGAAACTGTGATGCCGCCAATGCTGGAGCAGACGCGCGGTTTCCGGTGTCACTTTCCAGTCAGATGGATTCGGAATCTTACGCCATATATCGACCTCCCGCCGGAGCATATTGATGATCGAAGTGGTATCGTATTGCTGCTTCCGGGTCGATAACCCTTTCCCCTCATCCATTACCAGATCCTGCTGAACAGCGCCTTTGGACTTCCGTTTTTTCGGTTTTGGAACCGGGGTGATGAATTTGGCAACTCGGCGGGATTCAACGATTTTCTGAGTAGGCTGCCCCTGGTCGTCCAGTTCCCAGTGACGTGTTGGATATTCGTATGGAGAATTGAGTATTGGTTTCTTGAAGAATTGGTCATTCATGGGCATTCTTTCTTTTCCGGGCTGCGTATGCATGAACATGCGGATGAAATGTTATAAAACTTATGCACAGGTACTGACTAATTTTTTGCCCAATGCTTCAGCATCCTGCATGAGTTCTTCGTTGGCCGCAATTTCACCAGGTTCTTCAGCACTTCCGTAAACCATCCCTGCAATGTCAGCACCAACAAAATTATAGGCATCTTGAAATGTCCTGAGCGCATTTATACATCCTGAGCTGAAAGCGTCCTTGTCCCCATATGTCATGGCAATAGCAATATTTTTGCCATACAATCGGCTCTTCTTATTGTCTTCATTATACATGGCTATGCAGCGATCCATGAAAATCTTTGTCTGGGCTGACATGGTAAACCAGTACACAGGGCTTGCAATAATAAGCGCATCTGCTTCGATAATCTTCGGATAAATATTTTGCATGTCATCATCAACAGCGCATCCCTTGCTGTCTTCCTTCTGACATGCATAACACCCCTGGCAGGGTTTGATATTCAGGCCATTGAGGTAAACAGATTCAATAGTTGCTCCCTGGGATTCTGCGCCAAGAATAATACGGTTAGCCAATAACGTGCTGTTGCCTTTTTTTCTAGGACTGCCGAATAATGCAAGAACGTTAATATCCTTTTTTGAATTTGTCATAATAGTTTCCTTTCAAGTAAACCTTTCATAAGTATTTTTTTACTTCCGTTTTGCAAGGTGACCAATATCTTTCCAGTCAAGACCTAAAAAACCGGCAGATAGCCTGTCCACCTCATAAGGATCAAAACCAGCTATTATTTTGTTGACAGGCGGAGAACATCTTTCTCCTCCAAGATGGTACTCGGCAAGTCCGATGCTTGCGTCCATCACGGAAAGTCCTGGAGTTACATAACGGTTAAGATCGATAATTGACTGGTTTAAATTATTGTGAAACGCTGATTTCCGCCATATACCATGTGTGCCTGAATAGTGTTTGGGAGGAGCGAAGCCGATCATGTTTTTCAACGTGCCGGTCATATCGGAAAGAGAATGGGCTTTTAAAACCGGCAGGGAAACAATGAAATGAGTAAAAGCGATCTCAGGAAGCCGGATTGTGGGAAAAGCCGGGCATGAGGCTATTTTGCATTTTCTTTCGGGGGCATAATGGTTCAAATCGATCAACGGGACATTTTTTTGTTCTGCCATTTTTCGATATCCGAGAATATCGAAAATTTCGTCTGTTTCCATAGACGGCTCGCCGCAACCTTCAGCAATGACGATCCTGGCATTCGAACATGAACGGATATATTCGATAACAGCCTCACAGAAATCGACAGATGTAGTGACCGGATGGGGAGTAGAATTGATAAGGTTTGGTTTAATCAGAATGTTTTTCTGGCTGGCAAGTACATCTCCTGCCTTGATCATTCCTAATACCTTGAAAATAGATGCTGAATATGAAGTGAAGTCAACTGTAGCTATATCCATATAAATGCTCCATATTAACTCAATTATTGTTTATATTTCCTGAAACCAGGCATTTTCCTGGCCTTGAATACGAATCCTGCATAATACCGGGTATATTATTTTCTATAACACCCCTTAATCGTAAAATCTTTCAATATCGTTATAGCAAAATATAACAAAATACAAGTGTTTTTACAGGCCATGAATTCAGATATGAAGTAAAAGATCTGTCATATCCTGGATTTTGAAAAAAATTGGTATTGGCTCTTGATATTTATGAGATTTTTTTTTATTCAAAGATATAGAATCTCAAGCTGAATAGAAAAACGTCCGGCAGTCCGAACAGACTGTTTGATTTCAAAGAACAGAATTGACAGGAAGTGGAAGGAATCATGGAAAGAATAGCGTCTGAAACTTATGACAGATATATCAAGGCTCTGATGGATATCAGCGGGGCCATAACCTCAGATCTTTATCTTGATGACCTGTTAAAACTCATCGTGACGGTGACTGCCAATGCAACAGGAGTTCAGATATGTTCCTTATGGCTCATAGATGAAACCTGCGAACCTCCGGTGATTCGTCTCAAGGCTTCTCAGGCTATAGATCCGGAGTATGTGAATGACCGGGTTCTTAATATGGATGAAGGCGTGGTTGGTCACGTTATTACCACTAACAAGCCTTTTATCGTAAAGAATGTATTGGAAGAACCCAGGTTCAAGGAAAAGGAGACAGCTAAAAAACTTGGTCTGGTATCTATGGTCGGTGTGCCGCTTCAGGAGAGGGAAGGAAAAGTTATCGGGGTTCTTAACTGTTTTACCGCAGTATCACATTCGTTTCTTGATACTGAGATCAACCTGATCAGGACAGTAGCGAACCAGGCTGCCATTGCCATAATGAACACAGAACTTATGGTTAAGATAAAAGCTGTCAGGGAAGAGCTTGAAGTTAGAAAACTTATGGATCGGGCAAAAGATGTGCTGATTCTCAGACGCAATATAAGCGTTGAAGAAGCCCACCGATGGATACAGAAAAAAAGCATGGATATGCGAAAACCTATTCGGAATGTGGTGGAAGATATTTTGCTTTCCAAAGAATTTGATGATTAAGTACCTGACCATATTATTTTTTAACTTCCTTTATAGTCCTGTTGAATTTTTTCAGGCGGTACTTTCCTGATCGTCGGCAGAGCTTGTGTTCTGCCAGCCATAGACACAATAGTGTCCACAATGGATTCCATTTTCCACGCATGATCGGCAAGGGCTTCTGCTGTTGCTGCTGACTCTTCAGCATTGGCTGCGACCTGCTGCGATATGTTGTCAATGCTGGAAGAGCTTTTGCAGACCTGCTCGATTTCTACAGTCTGATCCTTGCTTGCCTTTGTAATTTTTGCTGTTTTTTCGCCCATTAAGGTGGCAGACTCAATAATAGCAGTAAAATCTTCGCTCACCTCTTTGATTGATCTGGCAGCTTTTGCTACCTGTTTCAGTGTGCTTGAAAGAAGAGTCTGGGTATGTTCCGCAGCATCGGCAGTCTTTGTGGCAAGACTCTTAACTTCTCCTGCTACCACGGCAAAACCTGTACCTGTAGCCCCGGCACGGGCAGCCTCCACCGATGCATTGAGTGCCAGCAGATGGGTCTGAAAAGCGATTTCATTTATATTTTTTATGACCTGGCTTATTTTGTCGCTCTCCTCCTCTATCTGGAACATACTCGTTGTCAATTCCATGAGTGATTTTAAAGATTTGCCTGATTTTTCAATGTTTTTAAGCATTAATTGTTCAGCGCCCTTCGTCATTTCTGAGGTTTTAAGGCTCATCCCGGTTATGATTTCAATAGATGCGGATGATTCCTGAACAGATGCTGCCTGCTCACTCGCACTTTGTGCCATTGTCTGGCTGCCTGAAGAAATCTGGTCCGCTGACGCTGCCAGAACTCTCGATATATCATAGAGCTGATCGATTATAGATCTGATCGGATAAATGATTTTTTTTCGGGTCAATATGGAGGCAAACACCCATACAATCATGAGGATAACAATGGTCAGGACAACTGCTTCCCAGATTACCTTGCGAATGTTTTCCCGTATCTGATCTTTTTTAATACTGATAAGCTTATTGGTGTTGACAATGGATAGATCAATCCGTTTTTTCAATTCCTGTTCCCGTAATTTTATACTCGAATCTATGTCATCAATATAAATTCCGGTTCCTATAATCCAGTTCCAGGGTTTGAAAAGCTTGACAAAGGAAATTTTCGGCTGAGGGATTTTAGCTCCGTATTTAGGCCAGTAATAATCAACGAACCCTTCCCCGTTTTTCTGGCATGTTTTAACGAATTCAATAAAAAGATGTTTTCCGTTCGGGTCAGCGAAATCTTTTAAGTTCTTCCCGTTCAAATCAGGCTTATAAGGATGCATAACCATTTTGGGTTCAATGTCATTTATCCAGAAATAATCAAAATTTTCAGGGCCGTATTTAAGATGTTCTATCAAAGAGAGTACATCTTTTTTAGATTGTTCTTCATCAAATTGCGCTTTATCAGCTTTATCAGCTTTAGCATCATTATATGCTTTTTCAAGAACACTTATGGCAGTCTGAACCTGAGATTTAAGGTACTCTTTTTTTCGGGACATCAGTTCTTTCCTGAATTCAACGGATCTTTTTTCACCTCTGATTCTCATCTGGCTGATGTTTTCCTTATGGAGATTTTCGATCCATTTGACGATCATGTTTCCAGTCCGTTCGATTCTGGATATGGTTAGAATACTGATGGCAGCAGAGGCTATAAACAATGAAAAAGTGACCATCAGAATTATTCTTGTCTGTATTTTCATTTTCATGCCCTCGAAAAATTAATTGTTTATCTGTTCAGGCGTTTTTGCCGTAAAATTCTCTGATCACTTATTTATCGTGAACAGATCATCAAGCTTGACTATGATCAGCAGTTCGTAAACTACGGAAGATGCATTTATTATCCGGATCTGTCCTCCAGAATCGAACATTTTTTTATAGAATAAAAGCAATTTGCCTATACATGCGCTTCCGACATAATCCACGTCCGCGAAATCGAAGACAAGCTCAGGAGCTGTATATAGATGTTCTTCATGAAAACGATTTTTCATTTGTTCTGAACCCTTTTCATCGATTTTTCCCCTTATTTTCATGACAGTCCGATCAGTGTCCCGAAGTATTTCAATTTCCATGTTAAAATGTCTCCCAAGCAGTAGATTGTTTAAGATGAATGAATATTTTCCCACAGATTCAAAAAGTTTGAGTTCTGTTTATCCTGTTTATTCTTTTCATGGGTTCTGCCCATGGTGATGATTATTTTTTTTCCGTTTTCCTTAAAATTGACAGAAGTAGCAAAATTTCGAATCAGATAAATTCCCCTTCCGAAAGATCGGGTAATATTTGCTTTCAAGGTTGGATCAGGTGTATCGTTAAAATCGAATCCAGCGCCCTGATCACAAACACAGAGATGAAAATCATTTCCGAATCGCCAGGAAACGGTAATCGGCAGATCTGGATTCATATTATTGCCATGCTTCCATGCGTTCTGTATGGTTTCTTCCAGTAACAGATAGAGCCTGAAATTGAGGTCTTGAAATCCGAGTGTAATCAATCGGGTGCTGATACGCTCATAGAGTCTGGCAACAAGAGACGAAATCTCAGAGCTTTCTTTTACATACAACTGGTTTTCCTCCCAGCAGTCATCATCTTCGATCTCCAGCCCCAGGATAGTTATATCGTCTCCAGATGTATTGTTGCCTTCTGCCTTGATGTCAAGACCGCTTTTATCTGAAGCGAATTGAATAAGTTTTTTTATGATTTCGCTGACTCTTATACCAGAATTTTCGGCTGATATTTCCTCCATCTTTTTTTTGAGGTCTGTCATGGTGATGATTCGATTATGATTGATCTGGGGCATTTCGGTCAGGCCGTCTGTAAAAAAAATCAGGCGATCTCCTTTTTGAATTTGAAGGGTTCCGGCTGAAAATGACCGATTCTGGTCCCATCCTATAGGTATATTACTGCCAGGCCCGTCGAAATTGGGCAGCAGTGATACGATATTTGAATCTCGAATCAGTACAAAAGGCGGATGGCCGTTGGAAACATATCTCATCTCAAGTGTATCATGTTCGATAACGGCAGTCATTGCTGTAACAAAATCCCCTGTTTCAAATAATCCAGATGTACATATTGTATTGTTCAATACAGCCAGTGCCTGCTCAGAACTTAAATCCGGGTACTTATGTAAAACCGACTGATGAATGAGGTCTGTTACAATGCTTCTCAATATACAGTTCACCGAGTGACCTGACTGATCTTTTATGCTGATGACAGTTTTTGTCGATCCTTTTTTCTGCATGGGCTGGACAAAAAAATGATCACCCCCTTCCTTCAGACATGGAAGAGAAACAGATTCGACAAACATGGACAAAGGATTTGTAAGTGGTATATGGCGCAGAGGTGTCTTATTAATGAGATTGAGGATATTTTTTGCAAGGCCGATGTTGATTTCCTGTTTTTTTAACAGATTTTTTATATCCGTTATGTCAGACAGGCTTTGAATGATATAATCCTGATTGTCGATATGTATGCAGGCAGTGGATCTTCTTACATAACGTGTGCAGTCTCCGGCTGTTTGAAGCAGGCAGTCATCTGTACTGGCCATGTCAAAAGAAAATTTTTCAAAAGATTTTTGAGGGGTGTCCCAGCTGTTATCCTGGGAAATATCCGGAAAAATAAGTTTGTTGCAGTCGGTTCCGATCAGGTTTCTTTTCAAAAATCCGGTTGTTTTTAAAAAAAAGGGATTAGCGTCAACGATTTTATCGGTTATAGCATCAACTATTATAACTGCCGTCTGAATGGTGGCCATGATATTCTGAAGATACATTTCGTTTTTTCTAAGCGAGGCATCAACCTGTTTTCGTTCGGCAATTTCTTTTTTCAGGCGTAAGTTTGTCCTTGTCAACTCAATTGTTTTCTGGGCAACTTTTTTTTCCAGTTGCTCATGGGCGTTTTTCAATATCTCTTCAGCGCGTTTTTTATCAGTTATATCTCTGAAAAAGCACAAAACAGCGGGGTGTTCGTTCCATATAGTTTTTTTGATGCCTGTGCCTATCCACAGACAGACACCATTTTTTCGTTTCAGACGAAAGCGGAATATAAACGGAGCTTCCTCCGATTTTATAATACCTTCCGACACATTGTCCAAGTTTTCCCGAACCATTTTTTTATCTTCGTCAATCAGAAGATCCGAAAATGGAATATCAAAAATTTCTTTCATGGAATAACCGGAGAGTGTTGACATGTTATTGTTTGCAAATCTGATCCGGTTTGCTTGAAAGATTATGATGCTGTCTCCTGAACTTTCGACTATTTCCCTGTATTTGATCTGACTTTCTCTGAGTTCTCCAGTTCTTTTCTCGAAATCAGCAGATAGATGGATCAGCCTCTGGTCAGCCTCTTTTTTCCCTGGATCTTTTTTTTGCAAAAATGCCTGCTTCACCAGTGCGTTTTGAACGGTATTGATCAGCTCCACTCTGAAAAAGGGCTTTAAAATATAGTCAAAAGCTCCGTTGCCTGCTATCGTCATTCTCAGGCTCTCAAGATTTGCATTGCCTGTGATTATCAACACCTCAATTTCCGGATCAATAGCTTTGATTCTGTGCAATGCCTCTATTCCGTCCATCTTCGGCATGTCGATATCGAGTATGGCCAGATTGATACTCTGGCTTTCGACAACCTTTACAGCATTCTCTCCGTTGTCAGCAGCAATGACCGAAAATCCTTCTTTAGAAAGCATCTCTATTAAGATATCTCTGATATCTGGATCATCATCTGCTACAAGAATTTTAGAATTCATCATAATTTTTTATGTCTCGGTTTGTAAATGCTTAAAAACCTGTTTATTTAATCAGTATACGAACACATTTTGCATCATCATCAATTGTTCCTGCCGCTAACTATAAAATAACATATCATTTTTTTCTGCACAACGCTACAATATAAAAATTATACAAAATATAACCTGGACAAGATTTTGTCTGGGATTGGTTTCAAAAATTGCTGTCACGCCCTGAAATGCAAGAGACCGCCGAGTTTTTAATCTCAGCGGCCTCTTGATATAAAGATAAGTATCTGTGCAGAAAATATTGAACATTTAAAATGTAAGAGGTTGGGACATCACTCCAGAACCAAGAGCCTGACTTTGAAGGCTGATGCTGTTAAATACAAAAGCCGCAAGTTTAGCCAGTTTTTCAGGGGTTGCTCTTCCTGCATCCACATATTGATCCAACTCTGCTTTTTTCCTGAACTTCTTTAAAATTTTTTCTGTGGAATCCCCATTGACACCGCCTGGATCTTTTAATCCCATGAGAACAGTGAGCATGGATTCGAGAACACCATCCACACGAGCATTGTCGATTTTTTCCGCAATTGCTTTCGGGGTAATTCCAGACACATTATCGATTCCGTCCGTGATGATATAAACGCCGGCATTTGCACAAAATCCCTGTCTAATGAGTTCTTTCGAATATTCGAGCGTGGCCCCTACCGCTGAATAACAGGCATCGTAAAGGGCAGTCATTCCATTAGGTTTAAAAGGTTTGTAATTTTTTGGATCGATTGTGGAAAGGGGCATAAACCCGTGTATTTCCGTTACTTTATTATTGAAGCTGATCAGGCGCACCATCAGATTTTCAGATCTCGGGTGTTTGTGGCAGGCTTCAATGATGGAACGAACGGATTTGAGAAGATCTTCTGCAAATTTCACAACGCTTCCTGTTTCATCCACAACGATTGTAATAAGCGTATATTCAGCAGATCCGAGATGTTCCGGCCTGACACCCGAAAACTGGAATGTTCCAGGGCCAGGAATATCATGAACCATCATATCATCGTTTACAGGTAACATTCTTGGCATTTTACACCTCCTTTACAATTGGATTTAATTGAAAAAATCAGCAGAGTTAGATATCTGCATCCCTCTTTTTGCCATGTTTTTAACAAAATCTTCAGCCTGCTGCTCAAATCCCGGCACTGGTGATGCACAATCTTCGATCAATACCATTTTTTTGATATGTTCTTCATCAAATGTGTCGGCAATATCTTCCACTGTGAATTTGAGGCAATGAGAAAGCGCTTCTCCTGCAACAGCGATTATATCAGCTTCTTCCAATGTCTGGATCAACCCGCTGTTCATCATGGTTGAAGGATCGGCAGGATCAGGCACATCCGCCTGAACAGCAGAATAATGTTCGGTCTTGTAATTGCTGCCTTTTGTAACATAATCGACCATTGCAATCTGTTCTTTCTCCCATGACAGCATGGCATCAGCGAGTACCGGAACCACATTATGACCCCTGGTTCCTATAAGGCAGTGAGGAGGCCAGATACACAATGGATAACGCCGATTGGCAGCGAGTTGACCTGCATAATCAAGGACATACTGCTGATATTGAGGATTGGTGGCTTTCCATTTTCCGTTTTCGATATCAGGAGCAGTTATAATGGTAAAAGCATCAGGATGATCGCCTTTACCATTTTTCCAGAAAACAGGATGGGAGATGTCAAAATAATGGTGTGTATCCAGTGTACAATGGATATCGAAAATCTGGGTTTGAAGCCTTGTGATAAGTTTTGCCAGTTTTTCCATGTCGTTGTCCGCTCCCGGAACTGACAGGGAACCGTTTTTATCACAAAAATCTCTCTGTGGGTCTATAATCAGGAAATGGAGTTTTTTCATTTTATGTTCTCCTTTGTGTCTGTGTTATTGGTTTAATTAAAACTTAATATTACTATCCATGTTTGTCAAGTAAAAAAGTAATATTTCTTTTTATCTCATGATATTTAAGATAATATCAGATATATTTATGATTCAATTATACCTTTTATAGCCGCTCAAAACCTCACATATTTTAATGGAAAAGCTTTAAACAATTACACTTTGCAGCTGCGGATATAATGCTTCAAGAGTCGATAATCGTTGACATTGATCAAGAATCGAGCAATGGTATAATTAATATTTAATTAAAGATATACAAACAAGTATCTATTCAAAAATGAGATTGGATAAAATGGAATCGAACATGAATAATATAGAGCGCCCTGTTCTGGCTGTGGATGTGGTGATATTCGGGATTATAAAAGACAGTCTGACAGTGGCTTTGAACCAAAGAGACAGCTCGCCGTTTAAAGGCGCTCTGGCATTGCCGGGTGTGGCGGTACGAATGGATGAAACACTTGAAGTAGCGGCCAGAAGGGCACTGGCTCAAAAAGCCGGCTGGCCGGTCGATATCATTGATGAAATAATGCTCGACCAGTTGGCCACGTTTGATGCTCTTTACCGGGATTCGAGAGGGCGAACCGTCAGCGTAGCCTATATGGGGATTGTTCCTGAAAGTTTTATATATTCGGAAAAAACGATCATGAAACCTTTTGACGAAATTCCCAGAGGTTCTCTTCCCTTCGATCATAACCTGATTCTTGAAACAGCCCACAACAGGTTGAAAGGAAAAATGCGATATACAAACATCGCCAGGAAATTTTTATCTGAAAGTTTCAGAATCGAAGAACTTCAAAACGTTTATGAAGCTATTTTCAAACGCTCTATCAACCGCGCTAATTTCAGGAACAAGCTTTTAAAAATCAATATGATTGAGCAGGTTAAGGTACTTACCCGTGCAGTGGGAAAAAAAGGAGGCCGCCCTCCTCACCTGTATCGTTTCAAGCGCCAGGAAATTGAAACGGTTGACCGGGATTTCATATAGGAAGCTTTCAAAAAATTTCATAATAGGGTCTTGCATAAAACGTGTTAAAACTGCATAATATAAAATTTATCAAAAGAACAAAAAAACCATAATGTATGGCATGTACAAGACTTTGAAGAGTGCATTTTAAATTTACGGTTTTCAAGGTAAAAAGGAAATAGCTATGGACTTATCAGGCGATGAATTATCAGACAATGGGTTATCAGGCAATGAATTATCAGGCAATGACTTGAAAGACATCGAATTTGCCAGGATGATGCTTGAGAACACCGGATTTATGATGAAGCTTGCAAATTATTGCGGCTCACCATTGGAAAAAAGTTTAACGTATCTTCCTGAAACCTGGAATGAAAAAATTCAAAATATCAGTGAAACAGCGCTGACTCGTGCGCTGGAAACTGCTATCATGACAATGAATAAAAAATCCGGGATAGCAACCTCCGAAAGAGTTCATAAGATGCTTGCGGCACTTACCGGGTGTGCGGGGGGCATGTTCGGCCTGCCAGCTCTCGGAATAGAACTGCCCGTTGCTACCACTATAATGCTTCGTTCTGTTGCGGATATAGCCAGAAGCGAAGGAGAGAATATTACAAGCGTTGACTCGAAACTGGCATGCATCGAAGTTTTTGCTCTGGGAGGAGGTATGCAGCAGGACTCCAAAGCTGATACCGGTTATTTCGCTGTCCGGGCCGCTTTGTCCAAAGCAGTGAATGAGGCGGCAAGCTTTATAGCAGAAAATGGGATTGTGGAGGCAGGCGCTCCTGTCCTCGTGCGCCTTATCTCAATGATTGCCGCAAGGTTCGGTATTGTTGTTTCGGAAAAAATTGCGGCATCTGCCGTGCCTGTCATTGGAGCTTTGGGCGGGGGGGTTGTTAATACAATTTTCATAAATCATTACCAGGATATGGCCAAAGGCCATTTTATCGTTCGCCGCCTGGAAAGGCGATACGGGAAAGAAAAGATAAAGATTGCTTATGAATCACTTCCTTGACCCCGAATTTCGGGATCTTCTAAAACAATTACGAGACGATCTGCCCCAGGTTGCAAAGGGCTTAGGTCTTTCCAGAACCAGAGAGCTGAAATCCTGGAAAAATGTTGTCAACAGCAAGCTTTTACCCCGGCTTTCCCCGGATTTTCCCTTAACGGCTGCTATCTGCGGAGGAGGATCATCCGGAAAATCGACTCTTTTTAATACCATATCGAAAGAAAAGCTTTCGCTTTCCGGGGGCAGAGCCGGTATAAACCGCCGTATCCTTATTTCCGCACCCAGCGAATTGTTCAGAAAAAAGGATTTCCTATCCACTTTATTCGAACCTTTCGGCTCATCTTCAAAGCCCCTGGAAAATCGAGAAGATCTGACTGTTCCCGGATGCCCCCTTTATGTTATGACTCCAGGCGCTCCCAGAAACATGGTACTGATGGACACACCTGATTTTGATACTGGTGCAAATCACGAATACGCAAACCGGGAAATAGTCAGCCAGGCCCTTGAAGCCTCAGATATATTGGTTTATATATTCACTAATTCCAATTACAACAATCGTGATAACACAAGCTTTATATCCGATATGCTCACCGGTATAGGAATGCGAAAATGCTTTCTCGTTTACCGTGTTTATCCCGGTTTTACTGACGAGGAAGTGACTGATCATGCCATGACCGTTGCCAAAAATCTCTATGGCGCACGCGCAACAGAGTGTATTCTGGGTATTTACCGGGCTGATGAAGACAATGCTGTTGCCGCAGGAGAGCAGTTTATGGAGCTTGCACCAGCCAGAGATTCAGACCCGCCTTTTTTTACTGCTTTAAAAAGCCTTGATCCGAGAAAGCTTAGGCCCCAGCTTCTTAAAACCATTCTGGAAGATACCATAAAGCAGGCAGAAAACATCATGGATGATGCCGATAAATCCTTATCTTCCTTAAATAATTATCTCGACATCCTGCAAAAAATTCAAAATCAGTGCGTACAGGCCACTCTGCGCCATTTTCCAATGGATATGCTCTTGAAACGATTTGTCGAAATCTGGATGGAGACCGATCCGGGTTATATTCGTGCCATGCGTAAGACCGGCAATGTGGTAGGAATGCCGTTTAAATTCGTGAGCAGCACGGTAAGATGGATGGGCCGAACTTTTTCTGGTACACCACCTGGAACTGATTCAGTCAGAGATTTTCAAAATAAGGTTGCAACAGACATGCTGAATGCCGCTGATACCCTGAGACATGAGGCTGTAAGCCCCCATATTTCGGTAAAAGACGGTATAGAAAAAAAATCTGAACCCGCTCCCCCGATTTTGAAAAAATCAATGAAAGCTCTTGCTGATAAAAACTGGGAGCAGACATCTGCCGTTATTCTCGATTCACGGGATAAAGTTGTATCCCTGACCGCAGATATGGAAGAAGGCCTGAGCAACCTTGTTGACGAACTCCGCAAAAATATTGGACTGGCTGGAAGAATAAAACAGACCTTCAGTGCCATGCTCAACGTGATTCCGGCAACCGTCGCCATCACCTATGTGCTTTCCACCGGCGATCCGGTAGGCGGAGCCGGTCTGAAGGTCAAACTTACCGGTCTGTTCGGCCTTCAGGATCTTTATGCCCTGGTTGCAATTCCTGCGACTACCGGTTTGAGCAAAAAAGACAGAGATCAGGTAAACACATTGATAGAACCTATCGCTAGCGACTGGCTGAATAAAAAGCTTGTCACTATCGAAGAAATTTTTGAAAAACAGGTGACAGGTGACATAATCGAGACTGCCGAAGAAGCCATAGGAGAGTCGGAAAGGCTGATTCCGGAAATTCGTCATACCATCGAAAAATTGAGAAAGGCATCTGAAAAAATATGAGTTTAAACCGGCAGGAATCAAAAATCAGAGCATTGGGCCGGATCGAAGGCTTTAAAGAGGATATTTCAAGTATTGCGGATTCACTCGGTTCTATAACCCTCTGGCGTCCGGGCAGGCGGCTGAAAAAACAGTGTGAAGAGGCTCTGCAGATTTTAGGCGACTATGAAACCCATTTTGACCGCTGTCTTGTGGTCACGCTGATCGGTCCCTGCGGTTCGGGAAAATCCACCATGTTGAACGCTCTTTCCGGCATTGACAACCTGTCTGCCGCCGGCCACGAACGGCCTACAACGAAAAATCTGGTGATATTGTGCAGAAACGAAGATGATGCTGATGATATTGTCCGCCATATTGGCCGGGATATGCTCGAAATATGCCCGGACAAAAAAGCAGATTCTCTGGAAAACGTAATTTTGATCGATACACCCGATACGGACAGCATGGAATTTAAAAATCATGTACCTGTAGTCAGAAAAGCAATAGACATGTCCGATGTTCTGATCTGTCTTTTCGATTCCGAAAATCCCAAGAGAAAAGATTATGTGGATTTCGTGGCTCCGTATGTCCATAGATTTACAGGCGAATCTCTGGTCTGCGTGATGAGCAAATGCGACCGCAGGGACGAAAAGGAACTCGTTGATGTGATCGTACCGGAATTTCTGGAGTATATAGAAAAAGCATGGAAACAGTCGGTGGAAGAACTGCTGTGCGTATCTTCAAGAAGCCATCTGAAAAATCCGGGATGGGCTGAAAAAGCAGGCCCAAGACATGATTTTGACCAGTTCGACGAACTGAAGAAAAAAGTTTTCGGTATCTTCAACCAGGCCGGATACGCTATCGAAAGAAGGGTGGAAAATACAAAAAGCATTAAAGATTATATGATTTGCGAGATAAAAAAACATGCAGCATCAGATCAGGAAATGCTCGAAGCTGCGGCAGCAGATATGGCAGAAGTTGAAAAAGAGGCTGTCAACGAATCCCTTTCTGCATTAAAACAGGATGATTCCCGGCAGTTGATGGGAGTTAATGTACTGTTATACCAGAAAATGGCACAATTGTGGCTCGGCCCTGTGGGCTGGCTTATCGCAATATGGGCAAGAATTATGATTTTCGGTACAGGCATGTTGAGCATGTTCCGATTCGGAAACCCTGTCCGTCAGGCAGTTGGAGTAGCCTCTTCTTTGTGGAATTTTAAGGAAGCCAAAGCAGCGGTTGGCGAAAGCGAGAACAGCGAAAGAATCGAAAATGCGCTGAGAGATTATCGCCGTGTCCTGATTCAAAAATGGCCGGATATCGCAGAATATCTCGTAAAGGCAAGGTTTGAAACATCTGTCCGCGAAACAAAAAACGTGATTGCCGATAACCGATCATTAGGCAAAGAACTCGACACCTTGTGGAATCGCTCATTGGACGACTCAATTGAACGAGCCTCTAAAAGAATGAGTAATCTGTTTTTACAGCTAATTTTCAATCTGCCGGTGATTTCCATATTATGTTATGTAGGCTGGATCACCGGCACAAAATTTTTCGCCCGGCAATACCTGACCGCCGATTTTTTTCTTCATGCTTTTTTAACTGTAACAATTGTTTTATTTCTAAGCTTTTTTTTATTCCAGGGGCTTGTCCGCATCTTCGCAGGCCCTGACAGAATAGCTGAATATGCCTTTAATCTTGTCAGGGAAAAGGCAGAACATATTCATCCCTTGTTGATAAACCCGGTAGAAAAACAGGTGCATGAAGTACTTGATATGGTTTCGTCCAGCAGTGCAATTACCGATCATCCGGATATGTCAAAAAATCTTGCTTTACAGAACTTTAATCATGAGCAGTAATAGATCAAAGGAGGCAGAAATGGAAATTCAAAAATAACTGATATGGAAAAGCAGCGTTCATCGAAAAGCCATGTCATGACGCTCAAACGTCGGCTTTAACTTTTCCTCAAAGCCATGTTTGCTGAAAAAAACAAGGCGCAGCTTTTTTCCGGAAAAGCGATCTTTATGAAGTCTATGGGCTTTATCTGCAAACTTGCCCACCATTTTTTCGGTAATCTTATGAAGATATTCAGGCGCGTAATTTTTGCATTCCGCCATAATGACCGACTGTCCGCCTTCCAGCACAATATCGATTTCCTCTCCACTGGTAAGATTGTAATTTAAAATATAAGAAAAATCCGTTACCTTGATGCCGTCCGTCAGACCGCCTTCGCCGTCTATGATGGCCTTGATCAGGCTCAAAAGTACCTGTCTTTCATAGTCATGCCCTTTCAGATTATTGTGTTCTCCGCGCAGCACACTCAGAGTCTGCCTAAGTTCTTCTGCCTCGGCCAGACCCAGTTCCAGATGTTTCATGCGCTCTTGTAAATAGTCCAGCATGCTGTCGTTCCGAAAATAAGCGTCAAACTCTTCCACTGGTAGATTGAAGATATCTCCGTATTGTTTCATGAGTACTTTTTTCAGAGTACGGTCGAAGACTCCTCCATAGCGCCCCCCGGTTTTTTCAACGATGTCATATTTATAAAGTAATGCCAGTTCCTTACGCAGAGTTTGATCGTCCAGTTCAATTGACAGAGCCTGTTTAATATCTCGCGGGTAAAACCACTGTCCCTCATGCTGGCAGAGGAAAAAGGTTATTTTACGCATATTGACATCATTTACTGCATCCATTGCCAGACTCAGGTATTCATCCCAATCGTGTTTGATAGCGCCCCGATCCACTTCGTACTCAAGTGCCTGATCCGCTTCTTCAACTGTGCTGATCAAAGTTTTTCCGAATTTCGGAGTTAAAAGCTCAACGATTCTGCCGGGAACATGATTCGTGGTATAAGCAATATATTCCGCAATCTCGGGAGTGATGCCATGTCCGTACAATTTCCCATAGTTTGAGATCATGGCAATTGATTCCCTGTCATTCATTTTTGGTACTATGAATTCAAAAAATCGCTGCGGCAGCCAGCGCATCAATTCTTCCGAGACTACACCCATGAGTGATCCGGTGATCAGCAGGGGAGCAACCTTCATTTCAGCGGTGGACATATAGGCTTTGCAGGGCTTGTCTTCCACTCCCGCGTCAATGTACATATTGAGATACTGAAATTCATCGATCATCTGGACGATTCGTTCTTTTACTCCAGGTGTCGTGGCAAATGAGCGAGGCGCGGCAGTGGCTGCAATAATATATTCATATGGTGCATCATCTCTTTTCATCATATACATACACTCATCCAGATCGGATAATATCTTAACTTTATGCGGTATATTGAGGGGTTCAACTTGTGCCTGTAGTGTAGAAAAATCGACCCTTATTTTTTGATCGACCCCTCGTCGATTCCAGGTAATGTCACCGGTGTAATAGCCGATCACTTGAAGATAGAATCGACATGTAAAATCCTCGAAAAAGTTTTTACCGCTTCGGATTCCTTCCGTAAATTCATAATAAAACGGAATAATGCCTTTGTGTTCGCTGTAGATAATATTATACAGTCTTTCGAGCATCAGGCTTTTTCCGATTTTGCGACGTCCTAAAAACGCAACGCTGCGACTGATCAATTGTTTGATATTGTCAGCCCAGCTATAAAGATATTCAAGTTCAGCAACTCGCCCGATGAAATTTTCCGGGTTTCCCACCCGTTCTTCTATGGCAAATTCAATACCGTCCAGATTCCATCGTCCATCTTTATCAATTTGCAGCAGTTTTTTCATCATGATTCCTTTTGATAAATCAGTTTTGTCGTTTTTTTCTCTATCCTGCGATAAATCTTTACAGAAAAAAGATGTCATGACGCTCAAACGTCGGCTTTAATTTTTCCTCAAAACCATGTTTGCTGAAGAAGGCAGGACGCAGTTTTTTTTCGGAAAAGCGATCTTTATGGAGTCTGTGGGCTTTATCTGCAAACTTGCCCACCATTTTTTCGGTAATTTTATGAAGATATTCAGGCGCGTAATTTTTGCATTCCGTCATAATGACCGACTGTCCGCCTTCCAGCACAATATCGATTTCCTCTCCGCTGGTAAGATTGTAATTTAAAATATAAGAAAAATCCGTTACCTTGATGCCGTCCGTCAGACCTCCTTCGCCGTCTATTATGGCCTTTATCAGGCTCAAAAGTACCTGTCTTTCATAGTCATGCCCTTTCAGATTGTTATGTTCTCCGCGCAGCACTCGCAGAGTCTGCCGAAGTTCTTCTGCCTCGGCCAGATCCAGTTCCAGATGTTTCATGCGCTCTTGTAAATAATCTAACATGCTGTCGTTCCGAAAATAAGCGTCAAACTCTTCCACTGGTAGATTGAAGATATCTCCGTATTGTTTCATGAGTACTTTTTTCAGAGTACGGTCGAAGACTCCTCCATAGCGCCCCCCGGTTTTTTCAACGATATCATATTTATAAAGTAATGCCAGTTCCTTACGCAGAGTTTGATCGTCCAGTTCAATTGACAGCGCCTGTTTAATATCTCGCGGGTAATACCACTGTCCCTCATGCTGACAGAGGAAAAAGGTTATTTTACGCATATTGACATCATTTACTGCATCCATTGCCAGACTCAGGTATTCATCCCAATCGTGTTTTATCGTACCTCGATCCACTTCGTACTCAAGTGCCTTATCCACATCCTCAATGACACGGATGATGGGCTTGCCAAGCTTGAGTGCCATAAGATCCACGATTCTCCCTGGCGCATTGTTGGCGATATAGACAATATATTCAGCTATTTTAGATGTCAGATCATGTCCGTACAGAGTCCCGTAATTGAGGGTCATGGCAATGGTTTCTTGTTCCGCCATTTTAGGAACGATACATTCATCAAACCGATGCGGCAGCCAGCGCATCAACTCTTCCGAGACTACACCCATGAGTGATCCAGTGATGAGCAGAGGGGCAACCTTCATTTCAGCGGTGGACATATAGGCTTTGCAGGGCTTGTCTTCCACTCCCGCGTCAATGTACATATTGAGATACTGAAATTCATCGATCATCTGGACGATTCGCTCTTTTACTCCAGGTGTCGTTGCAAATGAGCGAGGCGCGGCAGTGGCTGCAATAATATATTCATATGGTGCATCATCTCTTTTCATCATATACAGACACTCATCCAGATCGGATAATATCTTAACTTTATGCGGTATATTGAGGGGAGCAACTTGTGCCTGTAATGTAGAGAAATCAATCCTTGTTTTTTGATCGACCCCTCGTCGATTCCAGGTAATATCACCGGTGTAATAGCCGATCACTTGAAGATAGAATCGACATGTAAAATCCTCGAAAAAGTTTTTACCGCTTCGGATTCCTTCCGTAAATTCGTAATAAAACGGAATAATGCCTTTGTGTTCGCTGTAGATAATATTGTACAGTCTTTCGAGCATCAGGCTTTTTCCGATTTTGCGACGTCCTAAAAACGCAATGCTGCGGCTGATCAGTTGTTTGATATTGTCAGCCCAGCTATAAAGATATTCAAGTTCATCAACTCGCCCGATGAAATTTTCAGGATTTCCCACCCGTTCTTCTATGGCAAATTCAATACCGTCCAGATTCCATCGTCCATCCTTATCGATTTGCAGCAGTTTTTTCATCATGATTCCTTTTGATAAATCAGTCTTGTCGTTTTCTCTCTATCCTGCGATAAATTTTCACAGAAAAAACATGTCATGACGCTCAAATGTCGGCTTTAATTTTTCCTCAAAACCATGTTTGCTGAAGAAGGCAGGACGCAGTTTTTTTTCGGAAAAGCGATCTTTATGGAGTCTGTGGGCTTTATCTGCAAACTTGCCCACCATTTTTTCGGTAATCTTATGAAGATATTCAGGCGCATAATTCTTGCATTCCGCCATAATGACTGACTGCCCGCCTTCCAGCACAATATCGATTTCCTGTCCATTGGTAAGATTATAATTGAGGATGTAGGAAAAATCGGTTACATCAATGTCCTCAGTCAACCCTTTTTCGCCGTCTATGATGGCCTTTATCAGGCTCAAAAGTACCTGTCTTTCATAGTCATGCCCTTTCAGATTATTGTGTTCTCCGCGCAGCACGCGCAGAGTCTGCCTAAGTTCTTCTGCCTCGGCCAGGCTCAGTTCCAGATGTTTCATGCGCTCTTGTAAATAGTCCAGCATGCTGTCGTTCCGAAAATAAGCGTCAAACTCTTCCACTGGTAGATTGAAGATATCTCCGTATTGTTTCATGAGTACTTTTTTCAGAGTACGATCGAACACCCCGCCATAACGTCCCCCGGTCTTTTCAACGATGTCATATTTATAAAGTAACGCCAGTTCCTTACGCAGAGTTTGATCGTCCAGCTCAATTGACAGAGCCTGTTTAATATCTCGCGGATAATACCACTGTCCCTCATGCTGACAGAGGAAAAAGGTTATTTTACGCATATTGACATCATTTACTGCATCCATTGCCAGACTCAGGTATTCATCCCAATCGTGTTTTATCGTACCTCGATCCACTTCGTACTCAAGTGCCTTATCCACATCTTCGATGACACGGATGATGGGCTTGCCAAGCTTGAGTGCCATAAGATCCACGATTCTCCCTGGCGCATTGTTGGCGATATAGACAATATATTCAGCTATTTTAGAGGTCAGATCATGTCCGTACAGAGTCCCGTAATTGAGGGTCATGGCAATGGTTTCCTGTTCCGCCATTTTAGGAACGATACATTCATCAAACCGATGCGGCAGCCAGCGCATCAACTCTTCCGAGACTACACCCATGAGTGATCCAGTGATGAGCAGAGGGGCAACCTTCATTTCAGCGGTGGACATATAGGCTTTGCAGGGCTTGTCTTCCACTCCCGCGTCAATGTACATATTGAGATACTGAAATTCATCGATCATCTGGACGATTCGCTCTTTTACTCCGGGTGTCGTGGCAAATGCGCGAGGTGCAGCAACAGCCGCAATGACATATTCATACAGCGGTTTTTCAGTTTTCATCGCCATGACACAATTATTGAGGCGGTACAAAATTTTTTCTTTATGAGGGATTGAATATTGTTTGACCTTATACAGAAAGGTTTCGACATTTACATCAGTTTCTGCATTTACAGCTTCTCGAATCCAGCTGATATCCCGTGTATAATATCCGACTACCTGCATATAAAATCGCGTGAGAAAATCATGATAGAATTCCTTTCCGCTGCGAGTTCCTTCCGTAAATTCATAATAAAACGGAATAATGCCTTTGTGTTCGCTGTAGATAATATTGTACAGTCTTTCGAGCATCAGGCTTTTTCCGATTTTGCGCCGTCCTAAAAACGCAACGCTGCGGCTGATCAGTTGTTTGATATTGTCAGCCCAGCTATAAAGATATTCAAGTTCAGCAACTCGCCCGA
>JAUCGE010000206.1 GCA_030377965.1 Desulfobacterales bacterium HSG16 | reverse complement strand
CGAAAACATTGATGTGTTCAGTTCAGAGGCATCACGCAGTGAGGTTATCATTTCACCGATTCTGAGGGAAATATATAAAAAATATTACACAGAGTATTCTTTCTGGATTCAAAAAAGCATATTCTATGACGATGTTCTTTGCGGCACACCTGATTATATTTTTTCAGTGAGGTCGAAACTGGGAAAAACCGTGTTGGAAAAACCGATAGTCATTGTCGTTGAGGCAAAAAGAAATGATTTTGAGCAGGGCTGGGGGCAATGCCTGGCGGAACTGGTCGCCTCTCAGAAAATAAATGATGATTTCAAATGTCCTGTTTATGGAATTGTGACTGACGGCAACCTGTGGCAGTTTGGAAAATTGGAAAAAGACTGTTTTTTTAAAGATACGGAAAACTTTACTGTTGACAGGCTCGGCTTACTTTACGGGGCATTGAATTATGTGATTCAAACAGTTACGAAAGAGAGAAAATCAGGCAGCAATCATCAATCAAATCAATAGAAACCCAACAAATTCATAGCAGAAATTTCTAAAAAATAAAAATATCCAATCAAATGGCAGGGCAGGGCAGTCAAAATTTCCGCCCTGCCTACATAGATTATTTATTTGAAAAACCGGCTAAATAAACCCTTTCTGTCCCAGAAAAAGCAGAATTTCCTGAACGCATTCGCTGGGTGTGGTTCCATGCGTATCAATCCTCAGTTCAGGATCTTCTGGAATTTCATAAGGATCATCCACACCGGTATAACCTTTGATAAGACCGGCCCTGGCCTTTGCGTACATTCCTTTTCGGTCTCTTTTTTCGCATATTTCGATGGATGTGGATACATGAACTTCCACGAACCCTCCATATGCCTCAATTGTGGATCTGATCTCTTCCCGTGTCGATTCATAGGGAGCTATAGGCGCGCAGATGGCGATCCCCCGATTTTTTGTTATCTCGCTTGCTACAAAACCGATCCTTCGGACATTGATATCCCTGTGTTCTTTTGAAAAACTCAGTTCGTTGGACAGATTGTGGCGTACTATATCACCGTCTAAGAGAGTGACCGGTCGATCCCCGATTTCCAGAAATTTTGAATACAATACCTGGGCAAGAGTCGATTTACCGGCTCCGGAAAGGCCGGTGAAAAATACTGTCAAACCCTGTTTTCCAGGAGGAGGATAAGAACGCCTGAGTTCGCCCAGTACTTCCGGGAAAGTTGCCCAGTCAGGTATCCGTCTGCCTGTTCTGATACGTTCTTTTATATCAGCGTCAGTGAAGAAAATCGACTGGGTTCCTTTTGTAACTTCGCTCTCGAATCTATATTCATCTTCAAACGGCAGGTATAAAGTTTTTTCAAAGGGAATGATCTTTACCCCGATTTCCTTTTCTGTTTCCAGGGCCAGCTCAACCGCTTTTCCCGGCTCATAAAAAAATTTGCCATTTTTATTATTCACTCCGTTTTTTACACCACTTTTTACAGGATCTGGTGATCCGTGATCATGATTGACTATAAAATGAGTGCATCCAAAATTTCTTGCGATTATAGCATTGAAAACCGCATCCCGAGGCCCTGTCATACGCATGGCAAGGGGAAGCAGATTCATTACATAAGAATCTGGCGGATATTTTCTGACTACCTCCCGGTAACATCTGACTCTTGTATAATGATCAAAATCGTGAGTTCCTGTTTTACTCGCCACCGGCAGCAGCAGAAGATTGGCCTTTGCCTTCTGCATGGCTTCAAGGGTCATTTCGAACTGGGGGCGATGTACAGGATTCTGGGTCAAAAAACCTACAACTCTGTGCCATCCCATTTTCTTGTACATAGAACGAACTTCTTCCGGTGTCATGCGTAGCCGGGTAAAATCATAATGGGGCGGAAGATTGACGGCTTCTATATTGCCGCCAGCATAATATGTTCCAGATGAATTCATTAAATATCTGACACCCGGATGGGCAGTGTCGGTGGTACCATAGATTTTTTTGGCTTCTTTTTCCCGTTCGGCCTCCCATACATCTTCGATATGCATGACAGCGAGAAGAAAACCCTCGGTGTCTTTCAAGGCAACGGATTGCCCTGCTTCCAGGCTTTTTGCCTGTAACGCGGAAATATCAAGGCACACAGGTACGGGCCAGAGGGTGTTGTCCTGAAGGCGCATCCGATCAAGTACAGATTCATAATCAGTGCGGCGCATAAATCCGGTCAAGGGTGAAAAAGCTCCCACCGCCAGCATCTCAAGGTCGCAGATTTGCCGGTCATTCAGGGTTATATCGGTCAGATTCATACTGACATCTTTGAGCATAGCGCATCTCTCGCCATCTGCCATGAGGTTGACCAGACCGTCCTGGCTGCTTTTACTAATTTCGGAATTCGTCATTATTTAGCCCTGCTGTTTTTTATTATCATCGTAATTCAAGATCCATTTCCATAAATTTTTCAGCTTATAGTTCATTGGAGACAATATATCAAGTTTCATGAAAAAAAATTCAAGCAGGTCTTGAATATATTTTTTTGTACGAGTTCAAATTATGCCTGTGTGATGAACATATAGTGTATGCGGATAATTATTCAAGGACAGGTCTGTTTGACCTATAGTCCTGTTTTGAAAGGAAATACATGATTCAGCGAAAGATGGCATACAATTTGCGATGTTAAAAAAGACAAAACGAGACAAAAGCGAAAAATAAAAATTAAAACATTAAGGGGGATGCCATGAAAACGAAAAACAGGGGAAAGAAAAACGAAAATTTTAAAAAACGGCCAAAATTTTGTTCAGGCCTGCAAGGCATTGTATTCATTATCTGCCTAATGGCCAGTTCACCTCTCTATGCCGCCGGGCTTCTGATAGCCGATGGAGGATTCGGAGGAGTACTCGAAATCAAGGAACACGAGGTTCAGGTAACGGTAAACAACGGTATTGCCGTCACAAATGTGACCCAGGTGTTTCACAATACTGAAAACCGACAGGTGGAAGCACTTTATACCTTTCCTGTTCCTCAAAAAGCTTCGGTAGCAAATTTCAGCATGTGGATAAATGGAAAAGAAATGGTCGGAGAGGTTCTTGAAAAAAAGAGGGCAAGGGAAATTTATGAAAGCTATAAAAAAGTAAGACGTGATCCCGGTCTTCTGGAACAGGTTGATTACAAACGCTTTGAAATGAGAATTTTTCCAATTGGCCCGGGCGCTGATCAGAAGGTACAGATAACATATTATCAGCAGCTTGATATCGATCATAACCGGGGTACTTATGTCTATCCTCTGGCAACCGTCACAAGAAACGATCTTGATTCCAGAACAGTCGGCAAATTCGCTTTCAGCATGGAGATTAAATCTGCCATCCCGGTCATACAGGTCGAAAGTACCAGTCATGAGAACGATTTTGTGTTTGCAAGGCATTCTGATTTCAATTTTCTCGCAAGTCTCGAAAAATCCAAAGGAAATTTGAATAGAGATATAGTTGTCAGTTATGATCTTTCACGCCCCAAAACAGGCATGGATCTTATCACATCGAAACAGGACGGAGAAGATGGTTATTTTTGCCTGACCTTGAGCGTTGGAGCTGATCTGGCAGAAATTGACGACGGAATGGATTATGTGTTTCTGCTTGATGTTTCCGGAAGCATGCGTGACGATAATAAACTTATCATATCCAAAAAAGCGCTGGATGCCTTTGTCAGCGAATTGGGCGAAAAGGATCGTTTCGAGCTGATGACTTTCAATGTTGCCGCAGATGCTGTTTTCGGAAAACTGGAACCAGGAAACGAAGAGATGAAGCAGAACGCTGTTAAATACCTTGGAACCAGACGGGCCAGGGGCGGTACTGTCCTTGCCCCGGCCATGAATGTCGCCTATAAATATGCGGAAGCGGACAGAACCTTGAATGTTGTGATAATCAGTGATGGCATGACCGAACAGAAAGAACGCGAAGAACTTATTTCCATGATCCGTAAACGTCCGAGAAATTCCAGAGTGTTCTGTATAGGTGTTGGAAATGAAATCAACCGTCCGCTCATGCGCCAGATGGCAAAAGAATCAGGCGGGCTTGCGGCCTTCATCTCATCTCAGGATAATTTAGAGCGGCAGGCAAAGGCTTTTCGCAGAAAATTGACACGGCCTGTGGCAGCAGATTTAAAAATCGATTTCAGCGGAATCCGAGTGTATGACCGGGAACCAGCCGCTTTGCCCAATCTTTTTCATGGTTCTCCAATAAGAATTTACGGTCGTTACCAGGGCAGCGGTGATGTGGGAATTTCTCTTAATGCAAATGTCCAGGGTGTCGAGCTGAAACAGACTGCCCATATGACTTTTCCAGATACATCCCTTGATAATCCTGAAATCGAGCGAATGTGGGCATGGCAGAAAGTGGACAGTCTTGTGGCAAAGACCGAAGGAGCAGATAGAGACAATATAAAAGATGAAATAGTTCGTCTTGGAGAGGCATATTCCATTGTCACCGAATATACGTCCTTTCTCGTCCTCGAAAACAATGCAGAATATAAGAGATGGAAAATAAAGCGTAAAAACGCCCTTCGCATAGATCGGGATCGCAAAGCACAGGCGCGATTGCGGAAAAAACTCAATGCTATCAGGAAAAAAGCGGCAGAAGATATCGGCCCGCAGGCAAAGAAAAAGAAACCAGCCAGGACTTCCCAGGATATTTTCATTGCAAAAAAAACGAACAGCCCGAACAAAGTGATAACACAAAAACCAGCACCATCCCGTTCACGGCAAAACAGTTGGGATCTTAATATTGGGGGCGGATCAGGGCCGGTGGGGCCATTGTTCGTAGGAGTAGCCCTGTGGGTCAAGCGCAGGAGAATGAAGATCAAGAATAAAGATTCAAAGACAACTGGCTGAAATCGGTTTCAGTCGAACGCCTGGACGTTTATAAAAGTACGTCATAACCGTCGAAAAAGAAAAGCGAAGCGGTTTCTATCAGCGTGAAAAAACCCGCTTCGCTCCATTCCGTTTTTGCACCCCAAAAGATTTTTTAATCTACTGAGTATTATTTTTTACAGCGCTTTGATAAAGCCAGGGATGCCCCTTGCTGCTATATTCAACATGAATTAACTGACCCTCATAGGGACTCAAATCAATCTCCTGAGATTCTGGTAATGCCATTGTCGTCATTGATATGGCGGTCAGACGCCATTCGATATGGCTTTCCCCCGGATCTCCGACAAAGTAAAATACTCCGCCCAGAACAGCTCCCAGAGATGTGGTCTTTTCCGGGAAATCCACGATAGGCACATCCAGCCGCTGTCGATAGGGGGCAAATCTGTCGCTGTTGTAAACTCTTAAAACTTTCTTAATATACTCCGGATCTTCGGCATAGTCAGGGCCTATGCACCGGATAAAATCTTCCGGCTCATTCTCATACAGATCTACATTCTGGTTGAATCTCCAGTATGGTGATCTGTTCAGAAATTCCCAATACCCTTTGATGAAATCATCAAGAGTGTCGAATTTTTCATAATACTCATTCTTATAAAAATACTTTCCGCCCCTGTTCACCTCAGGCCGGTCTTTTAGTCCTCCGAAATTCAGAGTATTCTTTGCCAGAGGGCTTTTGCACCAGTCGCTTTCATGCATCCACTGGGCAAAGCTGATCGCCATAAGGTTTGGGAAATTTATTTTGCCTTTGTGGTGCAGATCAATATAAGTTTCACACAGATCATGGGGGGTGATAATTGGAGGTGGAGCATCTATATGCAGATATTGCCGGGCAGCATTGTAAAGGGCATCAATCACATCTTTACATCCATCTTCTATCAGCCATTCGAGGTCGGCATTGTTGTCAATAAAACAGCTTTCCAGAAGAACGGTCGGCATGGTGCAGTGCTTAATGCAGTTATTTACTCTGGAATGATTGTACGCTGTCGCGTGTTTGGGTCCGATGCCATGAGAAGGAATGGGCATATAATCTGGATAATAGCGGTTATTGAGTAATTCCGCCAGAACTCTGGATTGCTCGCTGGCATAATAAACTCCCCATCCCCTTGCATCGCTTGAGGCAGCATTATGGTGAAGACAGAAGCAGATGTCTGCATTAAAGGTGTTGGCCCGTTCCTGCATGACATCTTTATCTACAAAGATATCGCCTTCCCTGCATATTTTCACCTGACATCCTGCCTCCCGGAGTTTTTCAGCAAGCCCGAGTGCCTCAAGCAGATTATAAGTTTTTTCATGATAACCCAAGTTTACCACTTATATCAATGCCCTTTGTATAACAATCTGATTATACATGACTTATGGTTTTTAGCCCTAAAAAATTACGTCTAATAATTTGGCAAAAGATAATCCTTGACATATGACA
>JAUCGE010000205.1 GCA_030377965.1 Desulfobacterales bacterium HSG16 | reverse complement strand
TACCGGATTCAATTCTGGAAAAATCAAGGATATCATTTACGAGTTCAGAAAGAGAAAAAGCGGCAGACCGAATTATTTCCAGCCTTTTCCTCTGTTTTGCGCTCAACTCGGTATCAAGGGTGAGTTCTGTCATGCCTGTTATGGCGTTCAGCGGAGTTTTGATTTCATAGCTCATGGCTGCCAGGAATTCACTTTTTGCCTGTGTAGAGGCTGTTGCTGTTTCCTTTTCGACTTTCAGTTTTTCAGCCTGCATTTTTTTTGTGATATCCTTGATGACACCTTCATAACGCATGATTTCGCCCTTGTCGTTTTGAACCACATGAGCATTGGCAGCAAGCTGAATGATATCCCCATTTTTTTTATACGCTCTGCCCTTAAAGTTTACGACACGATTATCTTTTCCGATCAATTTCTCAAAAGCCTCACGGTCGTTCGGATTCACATAAAGCTGTTTTGAAATATCGGTTATGTAACAAATCATCTCTTCTGGTGAATCATATCCGAAAATTGCGGCAAACGCCGGGTTGACGGTAACAAATCTTCCTGACGGGGTGGATTGAAAAATTCCTTCTGTTGTATTGTTGAAAATATTCCGGTATTTTTCCTCAGAATATTTTATCTCTTTTATCTCTTTTGTAAGATTTTCCACCACGACCTTAATATGATTTATCATCCTGTTGAAGACACTGGCAAGCATACCGATTTCATCATTTGACTCAATAGTTGAGATGATATTCAGATTGCCTTTTTCAACCTTTTTCATGCTTTCTGTCAGGTGTAAAACAGGGCTGGTAATGCTGTTGATTGTCATATAGGTCAGCAGGATTAGAATAACGATAATCCCAACGAGAGACAGGCTGACAATTTGGGTCAATCTGCTGATGTCGTTGATAAATTCACTTTCTAGGATATTTACAGCAAGAGACCATCTGGCAGATGCTACAGGCATAAACGAGATGAAATATCTCTGGTGATTCACGGTATAATAACCGCTTCCTGATATAAGGCTTACCATATGAGCCTCAATATCTTCAAAAGTCTTATCATTGCCGATCTGGGAAAATTTTCTTGGCATAACCCATTCTGCTTTTCCACTTGTCAGGAATTGACCTGACTGGCCCACCACAAAAATATCTCTTTTTTCACTTATACGGGTATCAGCTATTGTTTTAAACAGCTCATCCAGGGAAATACTCACATAGATAAGCCTTTTATCCTTTGAAGTTTTCTGTAATCCGTAAGCAGCAGTGACCGGTGCGCCTATAAAAATGGCATTATATCCCAAACTTGAGTCAGGTGCGGAAATTACTGGCTGATTTGTCGCAACTATTTCATTCCAGAACTTTACGGTCGGGAAATTATTTTTTTTCAAATTCGGATGACGAGGGTAATGTGCCAGAATATCTCCATTCCGGTTTGTATAATAATAGGATTTGAAAAAAGGATTGATTTTTTTATCCTGCCGGAACACATCTTCCACATTCTCAGATAAGGAAACAGAGTATGCAATTTTTTCGACCATAGATAAAAAAAATTTGAGACTGTTATCCATTTCCCGTGCATAGCTTCTATTCAATTGTATGCTGTTTTTTTCCAACTGCTGATATAGAATATCCCGATACACATATATAGAAAGCGAACCTATTGATACTACCGATAAAATCAAGGGGATCAGGATACCGATCAGTATTTTCATCCTCAGACGCATTTATTCTTCTTTATCCTGTTTTTTTTGTTGCCATGAATATACCGATATATAAATTTGTAACATTTTTTCACAGTCATTATTGCGAAGATATTATCTGCATTTTCAGAATGTTCTGAAACTCACTCTTGCGGTCTGTGAAAAAGCATCATGAGAAACATGGGATTTCACGGAAAAGACATCTTTTATGGTTTTTTCTGTCAAAACATCCAACGTCGGGCCAGATGAACTGATCCTGCCCTTTTTCATTATGATCATTTGATCACAGAACATAGCTGCAAGATTGATGTCCTGAATGACAGCAAACACGGTTTTTTTTTCAGCATTAACATGGCCTTTCACCAGATTCATCAACTGGAGGGTATGCTTGATGTCAAGATTCGAAGTAGCTTCATCCAGCATCAGAACAGGTGTTTCCTGAGCAAGTGCCCGTGCAAAGATAACACGCTGTACCTCCCCCCCGCTCAACTGAGATAAATATCTATTCTTGAATTGAAGGGTGTCGGTCTGTTCCAGAACCTTATCAAGTACATCCATATCATAATTTGAAGGCGTTGAAAATCTAGATATATAAGGGTATCTTCCCATAAGCACAATATCTTTGGTCTGAAACGGAAAACTTGTTTGAAAATTCTGGGGAACCAGAGCTATTTCCTGTGCCAGCTGTTTCTTTGAGTATCTGGCCAGATTTTTTCCTTTATAATGAATACTTCCCTTTTCCGGCCGCTTATGCCCCATAATCAGATCGATAAGCGTACTTTTTCCGCTTCCGTTCGGACCTATGATTCCATAAAAATGTCCTGGAGAAAGATTCAGGGAAATATCGGCTATGACCTGGCATCTGTCATATGAAAAACATATTTTTTCTACATTAAAAGCCATTTATACGGATGTCCGGCCCATCTGTTTTTTACGGAAAATATAACAGAAAAAAGGTCCGCCGATAAGAGCGGTCAACACACCCACAGGAACCTCATGTTCCAATATTGCTCTTGTCAGGGTGTCAGCACACAGAAGTAAAATTCCGCCTGCCAGAAAAGAGGCCGGAATCAGGCGGCGGTTATCCGGGCCTGCCACAGTTCGCATCATGTGTGGAACCAGAAGCCCGACAAAACCGATAATTCCTGATACTGAAACACAGATGGCAGTTACCAGAGAAGCGGTAATAAGCATGACAAGCGTCAATCTGTTTGTATCAACACCTATGGAAGATGCCGTCCTTCGACCCATAGCAAGAAGATTCAAGTCTCTGGCAAAAAAACAGAACACACAGAAACCGACAGTGGAAACAATCAATGTAAGACATACATCATTCCAACCCCGCGAGGCAAAACTTCCCATGAGCCAGAAAATGATGACAGCCACCTGCTCATCCGCACTGTATTTAATGTAACTTATACCTGCCGATAGAATGGATGCCACGATGATCCCGGACAGGATCAGGTTGGAAGAAGAAATTCCCCCGCCTGACAAAGACAGGTAGATCACGACAAAAAGGCTTGTAACAGCACCGGCAAAGGCAAAAACCGGAATAGATACGTTTCCGTAAAGACTGATATTCAAAAGCAGAGCGATAGATGCTCCGAAAGCAGCACCTGCCGATACTCCAAGTGTGTACGGATCAGCCAGGGGATTGAGCAGAATGCCCTGGAAAACACAGCCTGATATGGCAAGTCCTCCCCCGACGATTACTGACGTAAGAATTCTGGGCAGACGAACATCCATGACAATGACCGGAAATAATTCTCCGGTTTCAGCTATCATCATTTTGTTGCCCGTGACTTTAGCGAAAATGATTCTTGACACATCTTCAAACGATATAGATATATGTCCCATCCCCGCTGACAAAACGATTAAAAGAAGCAAACACGCCAATAAGAAACCCAAAAAAAGAGGCCCTGATATGTTGCCGCTTTTTACACCTGCTGCATTCATTTTTTTCCATTATCCCGATAAACGACAGGGCATCATTGATGCTTTGCCATCAGATTCAACTGTCTTTTTCCATATCCAGGAAAAACATTTTCATTTCTCCCTTGCCCTTGACGTTCAGAGATTCTCTTTCAATGCATTTGTACCTGTCTTTAACGATTTGCCAGGTAACTTCGGAAAGATTTATTTTCATGGGACTGGAATTGGATTCCATCCGTGAGGCTGTATTGATGGTATCTCCGAACACATCATATATGTATTTTTTAATTCCCACAACTCCTCCCACAACCTTGCCTGAGTGTATTCCTACACGGATTGTCCATTGGATTTTGGAATGACGGTTTCTTTCTTCCAGATACTGAATAATCTCAATGGATGACTGTATTATATTGTCAGCATGGTTTGGATCTTCTTTCGGCATCCCAGAAACGCAAAGATATGCGTCTCCTATGGTTTTTATACGTTCGCAGTTATTTTTCTCTACTATGTAATCAAATTCTGTAAAAATATCGTTCAGTTCATTGATGAGATAATTTGGCTCAAGAGTGGAGGATAATTTGGTAAAGCCAACAATATCCGAAAAATAAACAGTTACATTATCAAAAGATTCAGGCTCGGTTTTTCCGCTCTCCTTCAGATTTTCAGCAACCCTGACCGGCAGGATATTCAACAAAAGCTTGTCTGATTTATCCTTTTCCTCCTTAATGATAGAATGCGCTGTTTCAAGTTCCGAATGGGCTTTTTTTTTCAGCCGGAATCTGTTGTACAGAACCAGTGCCAGAACCATAACCAGAGTCAGGCCGACCAGAAAGGAGTTTCTTAAAAGCTTTTGTTTCCCCACTTCCAGTTGCTGAATATCATTGTCTTTTTTTAAGAGTTCTATTTCTTTTTCCTTTTTTTCCATCTCATATTTTGTCTCCATATCAGCTATCTTCCGGCTGTTTTCTTCCGTAAAGATCATGTCTTTGACATCCGCTGACAGCTTGAAGTATTCAAGGGCCTTCTGATAATCTTTGTCAGCGACATGGAGCCTGGAAAAAAACTCATAACTTTCCCGGATCAATTCTTTTGCACCGATTTTTTTACCAAGGGAAAGGCCCAGTTTCAGATATTCTTCAGCTTTGGGATATTGTTCCAGTTCCAGATAGAGTTCTCCGATATTGTTGGAGATATTCGCAACTTCATATGTATCGTTCAATTCTTTGAAAATATTGATCGCTTTGAGAAAATAAGAAAGGGCTTCCTTGTGATTACCAAGAGCACGGTATGCAGCACCCGAATTATTCATGGATGAACCGACCCCTTTCTTATCTTCGATCTGTTTTCTTAAATTCAAGGCTCTATGATAATAATCAAGAGCCTTTTGGTATTCTTCACTGAAATGATGGATAATACCGATATTGTTATAAGAAGATGCAATGCCTTTTTTATCGCCGATCTCCTCTCTTATGGTCAGAGCCTGATGATAATACTCAAGAGCTTTTTCATAATTCAAAAGATAATCATAAAGAACCCCGACATTATGGAGTGAGTTTGCAATTTCCTTGCGGTCAGAAAGGGTTTCTCTTATTTTCAAGGCATTGAGGTAATAGTCCATAGCCTGCTCATAATCGCCCATATTTTTAAACGCTACGCCGATATTGTTCAGAGCCTCGGCAACATCTTTCGCATCCCCGGATAATTCGGCCTGCTGCAGAGCCATTTTTCCGTATGAAACACTCTTTAAAGGGGCACTTCCCCAATAAGCCTTGACCAGTTGATTTAAGGCATCAAGCTTTGCCCTTCCGGAAAAGGTATCGATTTTGGCTTCAAGCTGTTTTACAGAGTCATCAGCCCAGAGGCATGATGCCAGAATTAAGACCATAATGATTGTATGATGCAGCGTTTTTACCATTTTTTCTCGTTTCTCGTTCCCTCTCCAATAATTATCTTGAAGCTATGATATATCCAAACAGGAAGATTTTCAACATATTCCGCAGTTTCAGCATATGATCCAGGCTGTGGGTGAAAGGTGCTATTATGCAAAACCCCTTGTCAATAAAGAATAATTTCTTATAATCACATTCAGGAATTAATCAGATGAAAAAGTGACAAAAAGTCAGCAGAGATATACGATAACAGAGCCGCTTTTTGACTTTACACGCTTTTCCCATTGATAATCCAGCACCATATTTTCCCTCTTCAGTGTAATCAATATATCTTCCACAACATCAGGAAGCACTGCCCTGCCTTGGGAATGAAGCCCTTTGCCCACTATAATTCTAATTGTCAGTATCCTTTTGTCCAAAGCATTTTTTATAAATGACCTGGTCTTGTGGCGAGCTTTGGCTGCCGTACAGCCATGAAGATCTAGCTGGGTCTGAGGTTTTGGATATGATGTTTTGATTTTCTGCTTGACATCCATGCGTTTTCTGCGCGCTTTTCCGAGCTTGCGTTTTTCTTCCATCATCCGGGTCAAGTTTTGATTTTTAAATGAAGCTTCCAACAAGCTTTCAAATGTTTCCTTGATTTTCAAGGTTTCCAGCTTTCCGCCGATTTTTTGATTTTTGGCGATTTCTTGATTTTTGCCGGTTTTTGACTTTTCATGAGTGTTTCGAATTTCAGGTTTGTTTTCAATAATATTTTTTTCAGGCTCAATGTTATCCGATTTATCATAATCGAATTTATCATAATCGAATTT
>JAUCGE010000204.1 GCA_030377965.1 Desulfobacterales bacterium HSG16 | reverse complement strand
AGGTGGGGAGTTGGCGGTGTCCTGTAACCTGAAATCCGCCTTATGCGGGGCTGAATTCCCTCTTGAGGGTTGGCTTGAAGCCCTGACTGCCCGGCTAGCCGGTCGCCGTGTAACAGACGGTCATGAACCTTGTGAGGTCCGGAAGGAAGCAGCAATAAGTGAACTCGTCTGTGTCGCGGATCGATCCCGGCTATGTCTGGTGTCAGGATTTCAAACAATTCGAAAGAGGGTGCACAACCATTTTAAAAAACTTTATACATACCCTTTGTTCGTTCAAGCCATCTGTTCGTTATTTCTGCGCCTTTCCCTTTGCAGTCCTCTGAAGTAATTATCTTGAGAATCTATATGTCTCATACCTTGACATTGGTTTTTACAGCATTATTTTTTTTTCAAATCAGGCATATGTGTCAATAATCAATATATTATATTAACAACGGATTTCAATCCGGGAGAGTATCCTGACTGATGAATGCCAATAAAAAAAATCATACAAGTGTAAAAGAGAGCGTGGTCGAAGAGCCGTGTGAAGACAAGGCTCAATCCAAAATTGGAGATGATGATGTATCTGCAAACGAACACAATCAGGTAGAAACCGAACAAGATTTGACAGAAGATGTCGATGTATCAGAACCTGATATCGAACCGGATACAACTCAGGAAGAAAATGAGGAAACTGACGAAGATCTGGCTGTAAATCTGGAAAAATCTGAAAAAGAGGTTGTAAAAGCTCAGGATCATCTTATGAGAGTTTCAGCGGAATTCGAAAATTACAAGAAACGTTCTCTTAGAGATTTTGAGGGATTCAAAAAATTCGCGAATGAGTCTCTGATCAAGGATTTACTCCCTGTGGTGGATAATCTTCAACGGGCGCTTGAATCATCTGAGAGCAATGAAAGTCCGGATAACGGGATCATTGAAGGTGTGAGCCTGACTTTGAAGGAGATATTGAAGCTTCTGGAAAAATATAGCGTCAGGCAGATCGAAGCTGTCGGAACGGCTTTTGATCCCAACCTTCACGAAGCTGCTATGCAGGAAGAAGTCGAAGATAAACCACACAATACTGTTTTAAAAGAATTTCAAAAAGGTTACACCATGCACGACAGGCTGTTGCGGCCTGCTATGGTGGTCGTTTCCAAGGCCAAATCCAACGGCAATGAATCCGAAAAAAACGGGAAAAAATAACACTATTCATGGCCGATACAAAAAAATATCATATATAAGACAATACCTTTACAGGTAAGGAGGAACTCAACATGTCCAAAGTAATTGGTATCGATCTCGGTACAACGAATTCATGTGTCGCAATTATGGACGCAGGGGAAGCAAAGGTTATCACCAACACCGAGGGAGGTCGTACAACTCCATCTATTGTGGCAGTGACAGAAAGCAACGAACGGCTGGTAGGGCAGATCGCCAAGCGCCAGGCAATAACCAACCCCAGCAATACGGTTTTTGGCGTTAAAAGGCTGATAGGCCGAAAATATGATTCTCCTGAAGTGATGAATGATGTCAATATTCTTCCATACGAGATCCAGAAAGCAGGTAACGGTGATGTTCGGATCAATCTTCAGGGCAAACTTAACAGCCCGGCTGAGGTTTCTTCATTCATCCTGGGAAATATCAAAAAAACTGCTGAGGAATATCTGGGAGAAACAGTTACGGACGCAGTCATTACAGTGCCTGCATATTTTAATGACAGCCAGCGGCAGGCTACCAAAGATGCCGGTAAAATTGCTGGCCTCAATGTTTTGAGGATCATCAACGAGCCTACTGCTGCATCCTTAGCCTATGGCCTGGACAAAATAAAAGAGGAAAAAATCGCTGTTTTCGATCTGGGTGGAGGTACATTCGATATCTCGGTTCTGGAGATTGCAGAGGGAGTGTTTGAAGTCAAATCAACAAATGGTGATACACATCTAGGTGGAGAGGATTTCGACCTGCGGATCATCGATTTTATAGCGGACGAATTCAAGAAAGATCAAGGAATTGATGTCCGAAGTGACAAGATGGCTTTACAGCGATTGAAAGAGGCTGCCGAGAAAGCGAAAATGGAACTTTCGACTTCTATGGAAACCGAAGTGAATCTTCCTTTTATAACAGCAGATGCCAGCGGACCTAAGCATCTGAATGTCAAAATTACCAGAGCAAAGCTGGAATCCCTGGTTTCGGATCTTCTTGATAATCTGGATTTGCCCTGCCGTACTGCAATCAAAGATTCTGGATTCAGTCCTTCGGAGATTGATGAGGTTATTCTGGTGGGTGGAATGACCCGTATGCCGGCTGTTCAGGAAAGAGTGAAAACTTTATTCGGAAAAGACCCTCATCGAGGTGTTAATCCTGATGAGGTTGTTGCTGTCGGAGCTGCAATTCAAGGTGGTGTCCTCAAGGGAGATGTAAAAGATGTACTTCTTCTTGATGTGACTCCCCTTTCTCTGGGAATCGAAACTCTGGGCGGTGTCATGACCAGGCTGATTGAGAAGAATACAACAATACCGACTCGTAAAAGTCAGGTATTTTCGACAGCCCAGGATAATCAGCCTGCCGTATCGATTCATGTTCTTCAGGGTGAAAGAGAAATGGCAACTTACAACAAGACCCTGGGAAGATTCGACCTTGCGGATATCCCCCCGGCTCCGAGAGGCGTACCCCAGATAGAGGTTACGTTCGACATTGATGCAAACGGAATCGTTAATGTGTCTGCAAAAGACAGTGCTACTGGTAAGGAACAGTCCATACAGATTACAGCATCAAGTGGTTTGAGTGACGAGGAGATAGATCGGCTTGTCAAGGATGCTGAACTTCACGCTGAGGAAGACAAGAAGAAAAAGGAAGTTGTAGAAGTTCGTAATACAGCGGATTCTCTTATATATCAGACAGAGAGGTCTTTAAAGGAACTCAATGAAAAGGTGGATGAGGATACCAGGAAAAATATCGAAGGATGTGTAAGCAGCCTTAAGGATGCAATGAAGACTGAGGATACAGAAGAAATAAAGAAGTTGAGCGATGAACTTACCCAGGCATCTCACAAACTTGCGGAAGCCATGTATCAACAGGCAGCTTCTCAGGGAGGAGAAGGCCCCCAGCCAGGAGGCCCTGATGCAGGAGGAGGACCTGCCGGTGACGATCAACAGTCGCAGGGCAGCAAGTCCGGGGCAGATGATGATGTGGTGGATGCTGACTTTGAAGAAATTAAGGATAAATAGAAAAAGTAAGTATTTATCCCGTGCTGCTGTATTCAGAATACCTTTAGGAATTTGGAAGGAATAAATTCCTTGTATGCAGCGTTTGACAATACTTTTCGTTTTTGTGTAAAAAAGAAGTGTTGTTCGTGCAAAGCCAAACAAAATGTCCCGTGGCAGATTCTGTCGCGGGATTTTTATTTTAGGAAATTAATATGGATCACTCTTCTTATCGGTTGAACCGGATGGAAATAGCCGGTTCTTTAGGGGATCTGGGAACCCTTCTTCCTATCGGTATCGGAATGATATTGATAAACGGACTCAGTCCTTCTGGCCTGTTTTTCACTATCGGCCTCTTTTATATACTTTCTGGTGTTTATTACAAAGTAACCGTTCCTGTTCAGCCAATGAAAGTGATCGGCGCTTATGCTATCGCAGCCGGGCTTACGGCTTCTCAGGTGACAGCTTCCGGATTGTTGATCGGAGTTGCTTTGCTGATTATTGGTGCAAGCAATGCCATTACATTTATTGGCAGATTCATTCCAAAAGCTGTGATTCGAGGTATTCAACTCTCCTGTGGCGTTCTTCTGATGTCCCACGGTATAAGGATGATTTCAGGAACATCCTCTTTTCAGGCGCTTCACCAGGCAGCCGAACCTTATCTGACCTTTCAAACCATAGGCCCTTTTCCTGTGGGAATCATTATCGGCATAATTGGAATGATACTGACTTTCATATTGATTGACAGCAAAAAATTTCCAGCAGGTCTTATCCTGGTGACAGGAGGTCTTGTTTTTGGTTTGATCTTCGGAACTTATGAAGGGTTTGATGACATACGTCCAGGTTTGTATCTCCCGGAGTTTCTTCCTTTTGGTTTTCCGAATATGGTTGATTTCAATTTTGCAATCTTTGCTCTTGTGCTGCCGCAACTGCCCATGACTATCGGAAACGCGGTCGTAGCAAATGCGGATTTATCCCATGAATATTTCAAGGAAAAATCAGGAAAAGTAACCTGCCGAGCCTTGTGTATCAGCATGGGACTGGCCAATCTGGCAAGTGCTTTTTCAGGAGGAATGCCTCTTTGTCATGGTGCGGGAGGGCTGGCTGCTCATTATCGTTTTGGAGCGAGAACAGCAGGTTCTAACCTTTTCATTGGCGGAATCTTCTGCATACTGGCACTTATTGCCGGAACTCATGTTACATCCCTGGTGTGCCTGATACCCCTTTCCCTTTTAGGCGTTTTACTTCTTTTTGCAGGAACCCAGCTAGCCATGACCGTGAAGGATATCAGTGAAAAAAAAGATCTTTTTGTCGTGCTGCTTATGCTCGGTATCACTTTTGGATCAAATAATCTGGCTATAGGATTTATATCTGGAATAGCCGTATTTCATATAATAAAATACGACTGTTTTAAAATATGATGCCTGATGGATAACAGGCGAGGTACTTACAAAAAAAAAGTTTCAACTATCTAAGTCGAGATCAATCATAAGGCTGGGGCGGTCTGTTCCTGCTGACACTGCTCCCATTTTGTTTTTGACAGGATTGAGGTATCCATCATTGTTTAAAAGCCTGTAATTGTCAGACTTATCCGGTTGTTCTCCTGTCAATATGATCAATTCATCAACAAATTCTTTCATTTTTTCCGCCAGGCTTTCCATCTGTTCAGAGGTCATGGCCGCATTTGACGATCCGATGGCAACCTGGCGGGCTATTCCATCCACTTCATCGGCAGCCGACAGAACCTCTCCAATTCCTTGACCAAGATCGTTGCTTACACTGGTGATCATATTGATTTTACTGCCCATCACCGTGGCTGATGAAATAATACCTTCAAAATCGGAGTTTATCTCTTTTATGGCGCTGGCAGCCTGACTGACACGATTGATGGTGTTATCAAGCAGTTGCTGTGTATCCTGAGCCGCCTGGGCAGCGCGGCCTGCAAGGTTGCTGACTTCATTTGCGACAACGGCAAAGCCTGTGCCTGCATCCCCGGCTCGTGCGGCTTCTACTGCTGCGTTCAAGGATAAAAGATTCGTTTGAAATGCTATTTCATCAATGGTTTTTATAATTTGTCCCATCTGGCCGCTGTCTGATTCTATCCGGGTCATATCCTGTGCCAGATTCATAAGTGATTCTCTGGACTGGTTGAAGTTTAACAGGTTTTTATTCATCAATTGTTCTGCATCCTGAGTCAGTATTGTAGAGTTCTGGCTTTTTTTGCTCATTTCTTTGAGCAGAGCTGAACTTTTTTCCAGAGAAGCTGCCTGGTCAAAAGAGCCACTTGCCAGAGTCTGACTCGTAGATGAAATCCGGGCTGAAACCATAGCGATGTTTTCTGAGCTTTTAAAAAGGCCGGATATGACCATGTTCAATGAAGTTATGGTTTTTTGTACGACCCAGAGAATTACCCCGACAACCACGACAAAAACCAGGATGCCCACTCCAAGATTGATAAAACTCAGATGACGTATTGGCCGGAGAGCCTCACTACGGTCAGCACATACCGCAACAGTCCATCCAAGGGGAGGGTAAGTCTTGATCACCGTCAACTGTTTTGCGCTTCGATTTCCGTCTGTTATGAATTCTTTTTCGTTTGTTTCCAAAGATGATTTTTTTAAACGAACCGTATCTTTAAGTATTTTTGATTTGTCAGGATGGGCTATTATTTTGCCATCTTCCTGGAACATGAACGAATGGCCGAGTTTGCCGAATCTGACAGAATCAATAAATTGTTCACTGAAATAAGTCATTGATACGAAAGCAAAAAAGACTCCTACAACTTCATCATTCATTCTCAAAGGGGTTGAAATCGAAAAAACGGGCTTGTTTGTTTCCTTATTCAGAAAAATATCGGAAATGAAAATATTATCTTTGGCAGATTGTCGGAAAAAATTTTGTTCCCCGACATTTTTTCCCACTCTTTTGCTGTTTGTTCCGGCAACGATCTTTCCACTGATGTCAGCAGCCATGACGTTTTCATAATATCCGTAATCGGATTTTATTTTCGACATAAGGATGTTTGCCGAATCGACTACTGTTTCACCTATGATGTCCTGTACCACCATCGACAATGTGGCATCTTCACTCCAATATGTGAAATTGAGCTTTATGCTCTCAACGGAAAGGTCTATTTCACGAATCGTTGAATCAGCCATATGGCTTATCTGTTCGGTGATTGCATTTTTGAGGATTCTTCTATG
>JAUCGE010000203.1 GCA_030377965.1 Desulfobacterales bacterium HSG16 | reverse complement strand
TTTGTAAGACAAAATCCGGAAACGGTCAAAAACGCTCTTGAGGCGCGCGGAGATCAGGCGAATCTTGCAGCTTTTGACAAAAATGATGCCCGCCGCAGGGAAATACTGTCTGAAATTGAATCCTTGAGGCATAAAAGAAACGTAGTTTCAGAACAGATTGCACAGATGAAGAAAAACGGTGAAAATGCAGATGCCATTGTTCTGGAAATGCGTGATGTATCAAGCAAAATCAAAGATCTGGATAAAGCATTGTCCGGTCATGAGGAAACCGTTAACCAGATTCTTATGCAGTTACCAAATATTCCCCACGAATCTGTCCCGGTTGGAAAAGATGACACAGAAAACGATCTTGTGAAAACCGAAGGAGAAGTTCCTTCATTCGATTTTGAAATAAACGATCATCAGACCATAGGAGAGAATCTCGGTATCCTTGATATGGAGCGGGCTGCCCGGATCACAGGTTCGCGATTTCCCCTTTATTTAGGAATCGGCGCAAGGCTTGAACGCGCCCTGATCAATTTCATGCTTGATATCCATACAAAAGAACACAGATACACTGAAATACTGCCTCCTTTTATAGTCAATCGGGAAAGTATGACACATACTGGCCAGCTGCCCAAATTCGAGCAGGATCTTTTCAAGCTGGAAGGATTTGATTATTACCTGATCCCAACCGCTGAAGTGCCGGTAACCAATATCCATCATAACGAAATCATAGACGAAGAAATGCTGCCCACCTGCTATACTGCATATACACCCTGTTTCAGATCGGAAGCCGGGTCATACGGCAAGGACACAAGGGGGCTTATACGCCAGCATCAGTTCAATAAGGTGGAACTGGTCAAGTTTTCCACTCCTGAAACCTCTTTTGACGAGCTTGAAACTCTGCTCGACAATGCGGAAACTATTTTAAGAAGGCTCGGGCTGGCATACAGAGTGGTGGTACTCTGCACCGGAGACCTCGGTTTTTCATCCACTAAAACCTATGACATAGAAGTCTGGATGCCATCTCAGGATACCTACAGGGAAATATCGTCCTGTAGCAACTTTCTGGATTTCCAGGCCCGTCGAGGCAATATAAGATTCAAACGCAAGGGCAAAAAAGGAACAGAGCTTGTTCATACATTGAACGGTTCCGGACTTGCCGTAGGCCGGACATTTGCAGCAATACTGGAAAATTTTCAACAGGCTGACGGCTCGGTGATCATTCCCGAAGCCCTGAGACCTTATATGGACGGTATGGAGAAAATTTCAAAATGAAACCGGAAGCATTTCCAGAACATGTAAGACCATATATCATTCCTGAACCAGGTGGAAATCTGGTATATCGATGCCTTGGCTGCAAGAAAAAATTTGGCATTGAAAAACTTCTTTATACCTGCCCCGAATGCAGGCAGGTACTGCTGATTGAAGATGAAAAATTTGACAGGCTGAAAAAAATCCCGGGCAGTTTGTGGCAGGAAATTTTCGATTACAGGAAGATGCTCAAAATCCCGGCTTTGAAAGGGATTTATCTTTATCAGGAATTCATAGGCTCTGTGATACCCGGAGAGTACGTGGTCTGGCTTGGGGAAGGACACACTCCGGTCGTAGAAGCCAATACCCGGATGCAGGAAAAAACAGGGCTTCGTTTTTATTTTAAAAACGACGGTCAGAACCCTTCTGCATCTTTTAAAGATCGGGGAATGGCATCTGCCTTGAGCTATATAAATTTTCTGGTAAAAACAGGCCGTACATCCAATGTCTTAGCTATTTGCGCTTCCACAGGAGATACGTCTGCTGCCGCTGCCCTTTATGCTGCTTATTTAAAACCCCATGTAAAATCTGCCGTTCTTCTGCCCCACAAAAAGGTTACGCCCCAGCAACTGGCACAGCCTCTGGGCGCAGGTGCGAGTGTATATGAAATTCCAGGAGTGTTCGATGACTGCATGAAGGTGGTGGAAGCTCTTGCAGATAATTACAATGTGGCCCTGCTGAATTCGAAAAACGCATGGCGAATCCTGGGCCAGGAGTCATATTCATATGAAATAGCACAAGATTTCGAATATGATATGAAAGACAAAGTCATTGTAGTTCCTATCGGAAATGCTGGGAATATTACGGCTGTCATGAGCGGATTCTTGAAATTTTTTGAAGCCGATATCATATCTGACCTTCCCAAAATCATTGGTGTGCAGTCAAGACATGCCAATCCAGTTTACAGATATTATTCGGAGCCTGACCCGGATAAGCGGGAATTTGTTCCTGTTACAGTAAAACCGAGCGTGGCACAGGCAGCTATGATAGGCAACCCGGTATCCATGCCAAGAGTGATTCACTTAGCTGATATCTATGACAGAACCGCCGGGGAGCAAAAAGTTTTTTTTGTGGAAGTTACCGAACAGGAAATCATGGATGCAGAACTTGATGCCAATAGAAACGGTCATATAGCCTGCACCCACGGGGGAGAATCCTTAGCCGGCCTTTCTACAGCAAAGCAAAAAGGTTATGTGGCAGAAAACGAGACTGCCATTGTCGATTCCACTGCACATGCTCTTAAATTCGCGGGTTTTCAGGAGATGTATTTTGAAAATTCTTTTCCCAGAGAGTTCAAAATCGTTCCTGATAAAAATTTGATAAACGCTCCAAAGCTTGTAAAGCCGGGTGATCTTAAAAAAACGCCTGCTCCCGGAAAACCAATTTTTGGTAAAGATTTCGAACTCTTTGTAAAACGGGTGTCAGAAGATATTGCCCTTGACCTTAATTTGAACAAACTGGACTCAATATGAAATTTATCAGATACATACCAATTTTCGCGCTGCCGCTCATCCTTTATAACGCTCTTGTATTCTCCAGTCAGGAAGAATTAACAATTATCCTCAATTACGATCTCTTTGGTCCAATCAATCTGATCTCAGGCGCTGTACTTGTCGTGGATGTCAAGGGCCTTCTGTTGATCATAAGCCTTTTTCTGCTGTTTCTTGAGATAGTCAAGGCCACTAGAACATCAGAGGCTCAGGTACTTGATCATGCCATGTCCATGCTGATATTTGTGATATATCTTGTTGAATTCATAGTGGTTGCAAAATGCGGCACCATGACATTCGTTATCCTTACAGTCATGTCTTTAACAGATGTAATAGCAGGGTTTACCGTCAGCCTCTCCACAGCAAGGAGAGATATCGCTATCGGCTGACCTGGCTGGCGCGGGATTCAATCACCCCGCCCATGTTTTTCACTCCGGTCAGACCAAAATTTTGCTTTACAAGTTTTTGTTTTACAAAATTTTGCTTTACAAAATCCATGTAAAACTTTAATCTTAGCCAAAATCTTCTTCCTTTAGTGTACGCATATTTTTTAACTTAAACTCCCAATGCAGAATAAAGGAAACCAAAAATGAAATTCAAATTCTTTTCGATACTATTTTTTATAGTAATATCAGCCTTTTCCGTCAACGCAACCGAAAAAAAAGTAACCCTTGCAAATTTGGAATTTCCACCTTACGCAGGCAAAAACCTGAAAAACGGAGGGTTTCTTTCTGAAATCACCACAGAAGCATTCCAACGGAAAGGATATACAGTCGTTTATAAATATGTACCCTGGGCAAGGACTCTCAAAGGCGGAAAACCAGGAATATACGACGGCGCGTGTGTGGCATGGTATCGTCCGGAACGGGAAGAATGGTTCATATTCTCGAAACCAATGCCGGCAAGCGAGGTTGTGTTTTTCAAACGTAAAGGAGTTAAAATAAATTTTAAGGGTAAATACGAAACGCTTACCCCTTACAATATAGGGGTAGTGCGTGGTTATGTCAATCCACCCGGATTTGATGCAATAAAATCCAGGCTGAAAGTGGAAGAAGTCACCAGCGATATTTTGAATATCAGGAAACTGATCAAGGGGCGAATAGATCTTATCCTGATTGACCGGTATATGGCCCAATATAATTTATCCACAAAAATGCCCGGTTATATTGATGCCATTGAGGCTATGGAACCGACTCTTACCAAGGAACCTAACCATATCATTTTTTCAAAAGCCGCAAAAAATATTCAGGAAAAAATCGATGCTTTCAATGCAGGGCTTACCGAAATGGAAAAAGAAGGCAAAGTCGAAGAAATCTTGATTAAACACGGTTTTTAACCAGATTGATTGTGATTGGTCGCAAATAAAAAACAAAAGGAAATACTTTTATGAAATCCGGATCAAAATGGCACATTCTTCCGATGATGTTGGTTTTTGCAGGTGTAGCAGCTACATGCGGCATCACATGGGCCAATGCCGATACACTCGGCCAGTTTCAATGGCATCTTTACGCTGCCAGCCTGCTCCCTTTCATAGGGGCGCTTCTTTTCAGGAATCGAGTGGCATCAGGTGAACTTGAGCTGGGGAAAAAAAAATCGAATTTTGAATCAGATCAAATCGCATTCAATGAAGAAATGGAAAGCATTCGTACAATTCAAAAGGAGCTGGATGAAGAACTGAAAAACAGGGCAGAACGGCTCGAAAAGCAGGTGCAGAACGCACATGATAAACTCATGGCTTTTCACGAGTGGGCTGAATTTGCGGATATGCTGGACGCAGAACCCAGTTCTGGCGATAAAAAAACACATGCTCCCGACAAGAAAGATCGGCAGTTGAACAAATTGCTGAAAAACCGGGCAGAGGTCTTCGCTGACAAGCTTTTAAACGAAAAATACCACGAAAACGGCAAGTTCCAGGGAAGGCTGCTTTTCGATGACATTGCAAGGCTTACCGTATCCGTAGCCCGCATATACCAGCCAGATACAAAAAATCCTCTCCTCGAAACCAGCACGGAAAAACTGCTGCGAGCTATCAGCAGAATCTCTTTACATCTGATCATTATCCTGGATCAGCTGCCTCTCAATGTAAAAGAATACAATTTAAACAATACTTATGATTATATCAACAAGGGAATCAAGGTTCACAGCCTTTACAAGACCGGCGAGCCATACATGACATACGCAAATTACGCGTGGAACCTCGGCCGCCTGGCAATGGGCGCATCTCCAGTCACACTTGGAGCCTGGTATTTTGCGGGTCAGGCAGCAAAAACAGGTACCAAATCATTATCATCTCATCTTTCCCACAAATATACCATCAGGCTGGTTCAGGATATGGTGGGCATAATAGGATCAGAAGTCGCAACAGTGTTCGGTTCTGACCTCCGACACAGAGAACCGGACTGGATTTATGGAATCGAACTTGCACATCTGTGCCATCTTTTTCCTCTGTCCAAAGAAACTCTTTTAAATGCATTGAGCGATGTCAGCACACTGAGGCTCAAAAGCGAGTATGACCGCCTCTATCTTTTCCGTTGTCTTGCAGGTCACAAAAGCCCAGATCCGGAAAAATATATGGCAGGCCGTTTGATGAACGAAGAAAAGCGGGAAGCTGTAGTCCACCGCCTGGAAGATTTCTTTCATCAAAACGTTCATGGAAAAACCGAAAAAAGAGTCGATAACTGGAAGTCTGAAACAGAAGAACGCCTGAAAATCAAACTCAAGGTCGAATACCAGGACATCCCGGTATCAAATGACAATCAAATTATCTGCTGTATAAACTCAATAGCAGGCTTTTTGATAGACATAAAGAACCTTCCAGTGGCATCAATTGCGGATCATATCAAAGAAACCCGCATATTTGCCCTGCTCGATAAGCAAAAAGCATACGATCATCTTAAATGGCTTGAAGAAAATCCGCCGATGATTTTCGAATTTGCTGATATCGAACCTGCAGATCCCCTTGTCGATTCATATATCGAAGATCTCATGAATTTTTGCGTCCGCATATGGCCCAATGATCAGACCGCTTATGCCCTGTGCCTGTCAGCTATAGATTATTACCGTACAGACTCAAGAACTCTTGTGAAAAAACTGGATCGAGCCTATGCAGGATTTCTGTCTGAAAACACCATACCCGAATCCCCGGTAAAAAGAATCGAGCCTTTTGCAGCCTGCGCTTTTCTTAATATGCTCGAAAAAGACGAATTGCCCTGCTTTATTTACAACAAAATCGACGTAAGGTTCTGGGTTGGCGAGGTTGAAGCATTGAATCCTTATAAAAAAATGAAGCTCTTTCTCATGGGAACCCAGACCAGGCTGATACTCATGGGTTTTGACACAAACGGCCCTGATAATGAAAAAACAGCCCATTTTCTGTGGACAGCCGCAAAAAACGGAGAATACCACGCCATAGACAGGTGGAAGAAAAAACGGATTCATCTCACCTGCCAGATAAGCGGAGGAAAATGGATGCCTGCCGCAAATCTTGATGAAGTGAACCGAGCAAATGTGGTGGTAAAACCAAAGACCTTGAGGGGAGATCAGGCATATTTTCTGCCTTTGGAAAATTTCTTTACTGAGATCGAATGATACAAATTTCAGAGCAGGGGAAATTTCAAAAAAAT
>JAUCGE010000030.1 GCA_030377965.1 Desulfobacterales bacterium HSG16 | reverse complement strand
AAAATAAAACCAGAACACAAGCGTGGCACATGCTTTGCAAATACCTGATTCCCAGTAACGATGTCGGCTTTGTGTTTTTAAAGCCGATGAATGATGGTTGTTAATCGTCCGGGCAGAAGAATACAAAATTGCTGGCTGGCTGAATACAGGGTACTGGGGAAGGTTAAATGGTCAATGGTTAATGAACGTTTCGGATTTATCGGAAAAAAACGATGTGGTGCTTGATCTCAGGGGAGTTATAAGTCCCATCACCCTGTTGAAGGCAAGGCGCGTGTTCAGGGAGATGGAGCAGGGAAGAATACTTGAAATTCTTGCCAGGGATACGGATACCCGAACCGATTTGTTCAAAATACTACCGGAAAACGCTTATGAATTGATTGAAAAGCGGGTTTTGAATGACATGGGGCTGTATTACCGGATTCGCCTGAAAAAAGTGGGGTCAGTTTGACAACAATAGTTTTTTGCATTGGGCGATGGGCAATGATGAACCTAAAAAATAATTCTTGAGGAAAACGAATATGAGTTTGAAAAAGCGATTATCGTCGAAAGAGTTTGTTGTTCTGGCCGAGATGCATACGCCAAAAGGCGTGGACATTTCAGAGCTTGTGAACAATGGCCGCAGAATCAAAGGTCGCGTGGATGCCGTAGTCATTCCCGACATGGACAATGGTGTCATGCGTATGAGCGCTTTGGCAGGCGGAGTTTTGATGCATCAGCAGGGAATTGAGTCAATAATCAATATCTACACCCGCGACAGGAACCGGATGGCTCTTCAGGGTGATGTTCTTGCAGCACATGTACTCGGTATTCAAAACCTGATCGCTGTCAAGAGTGAAACTATGAGCAATTGCGATCACAGGGACGCTAAAGAAGTGAACGATCTTGATGAAATCGAGCTTTTAAAGGCAGTGCGGATGCTCGAAGAAGGCACGGATATGGCAGGTTTCGACCTTTCTGGAGTACCTTCTTTCACCACTGGCTGTACCCTTGGTTCTTTCAAGGATGATGCACAGTTAGACCAAGAGCTTGCAAAGGCAAAAGAGATGGTTGTAGCTGGGGCTGAATTCATAGTTGTACCTCCGGTTTTTGACCTCGAATATTTCGCTTCGGCAGCGGAAAAAATAAATGCTCTGGGAGTTCCGGTCATAGCCACGGTTTTTCTGATCAAATCTGTGGGTATTGCCCGATACATGTCAGTGACTGAGCCTTCAACCCGTGTTTCTGAAGATTTGATCAAACGAATCCGTAAATCACCTGACAGGGAAGCCGAATGTTTAAAAATTGCAGGAGAAACAGCGGCAGCCCTTAAGAAAATGGTGCAGGGCGTAATGATTGTAACCCTGGGCTGGGAACACCGACTGCCAACGATCCTGGATTTTGCTCAACTGTAAGAAGAGGGTGATAATGGAAAACCAAAAATCATTTCAGACAAATAAGGTGCTTGTCATCGGAGGCGGAGTCGGGGGCATAAGAGCGACCCTTGATATGGCCGAGTCCGGGCGGGATGTAGTCTTGATTGACAAAGCTCATTCCATCGGTGGCCTGATGACACAGTTGGATCGGACATTTCCGACCAACAACTGCGATCTATGCACCCTGTCGCCCAATCTTTCGGCAAGCGGACGTGAGCATCGTATCGAATTGATGACCATGACCAGCCTGACAAAAATCGAGGGGGAGGCCGGGAACTTTGAGGTAACTCTTGTAACTAAACCCAGATATATTGATACAGATAAATGCACGGCTTGTGGTCAATGCCATGCAAAATTTCCTGAATGTGTCAATTTCACTCCAGGTCTTGACCACCGTGCGCCTACATGTATGCGCTATCCCCAGGCCACCCCGAATGCATTTTCCATAGATCCTGACAAATGTCAGGATATGGAAGCTGTTGCATCTGTGTGTAAGGACGGAGCTGTCCTTTTAGATGATGCTGTACGGGAGCAAAAAATTCGTGTTGGTGCTGTAATTGTGGCTGCTGGAGCCGAAATATTTGACCCGGCTCATCTTGATAATTTCGGCCAGGGCGCATATCCTGATGTCGTGACAAGCCTTGAGTATGAACGAATCCTTTCCGCTTCCGGGCCTACCAATGGAGTTCTGGTTCGGCCATCGGATAAAAAACAGCCTAAACGTATCGCCTGGATTCAATGTGTGGGATCAAGGGGAATTCAGAAAAAAGCTGTTTCTTATTGTTCCAACGTATGCTGCATGTTTGCGATGAAAGAAGCTATCGTAACCAGGGAACGTTTCGGAGACGATATTGAGACCATCATTTTTTATATGGATATTCGGGCATTCGGAAAGGATTACGAAGGATATTTTCAGAGGGCAAAAGATGAATACGGTGTTCGTTTTGTCCGATCCAGGCCCCACAGTGTTATACCTGATGAATCCACAGGCGCTCTGGTGATAAAATATTGTCCTGAAGACGGAACCGCCAACGAAGAAGAAAACTTCGATATGGTGGTATTGTCCACAGGATTTAGAATCGGGAAAGATCTTCGCAGCCTTGCAGAAATTCTTGACATAGATCTGAATTTACACGGTTATGCTGCAACAGCGAATCTGGATTCAATCGCTACATCTCGCCCCGGAATTTTTGTATGCGGAATGTTCGAAAGCCCCAAAGACATCCCGGAAACAATGGTTCAGGGAAGTGCTGCTGCAAGTTGTGCAATGCAGTTTGCAGGCCCTTTGTCAGATGCTGATTCTGTGGCAGACACTGATCTTGAAGATGAAAACGGAACCTGGGAATTTGCAGTTGAAGATGAATTTCCCCCGGAGATCAATGTAGAAGGCAAAGAAGCGAAAATCGGGGTATTTATCTGCGACTGCGGGTTCAATATCGGCGGTATCCTGGATGCAGATGCTCTTGCTGATTATTCAAAGACTCTTGACAATGTGGCATTTTCTGAAATGATCGGACATGGTTGCAGTAGTGAGTCCATGCAAAAAATTCAATCTGCAATCAAATCCGAAAATTTAAACAGGATCGTAATTGGCGGATGTTCTCCTAGAACTCATGAAACCAAGTTTCAGGATACTATACGTAAGGCCGGTCTGAATAAATATCTGGTCGAGATGGCAAATATCAGAGATCAGAACACATGGGTTCATATGGATCAGCCTGAGAAAGCTATGGAAAAAGCCCGTGAATTGATAAGAATGTCTGTATCCCGTGTCAAATATTCCCACCCATTGGTGGAATATACCCTGCCTATGAACCGGGATGTCCTGGTTGTTGGCGGAGGCGTGGCCGGAATGACAGCAGCTCTTACCCTTGCTGACCAGGGATTTCGGATTTTTGTCGCTGAACGGTCTGGACAGTTAGGCGGGCTTGCTGCTGGAATCAAAAAGACCATAGAAGGCGAGGATGTAAGCACTTTTATCACAGGCCTGATTGATCGTGTGAAAAATCACAGCAGGATTCAGGTAATGGCTCCATGTATCATAGTCGATCATGAAGGCATGCCCGGAATGTTTACTACTGGGGTTCAGACCGGGCCGCAGATGTATTATCGCCAGATTTCTCACGGAATCACAATTCTTGCCACAGGCGCTTTGCACAACCGTCCGGATGAATATCTGCTTGGAAAGCATCCAGCAGTCACGACCCAGCTGGAAATCGATACAAAAATCAATGACGATCCGGATTCCATAAAGAAATGGGACACGGTCGCAATGATCCAGTGCGTGGGTTCCCGGACAGCGGATAATCCGAATTGTTCAAGGGTCTGCTGCCAGGCGGCTGTGAAAAATGCGCTCAGTCTTCTTGATATCAACCCGGAACTTCGGATTTTCGTACTTTACCGGGATATCCGTACTTATGGATTCCAGGAAGATTATTACCAGGAAGCAAGAAATCGTGGTGTTGTTTTCATTCGCTATGAAGATAGTGCAAAACCGGTTGTGGAAGAAGACGGAGAAGGCGTAAATATAAAATTTTGTGATCCGGTTCTCGGACGCGATGTAATCCTGAGTGCTGATTGTCTTTGTTTGAGTACAGGATTTATTGCAGACGACGAATCAACCGAAGATCTTGCAATGATTTTTAAACTGCCGAGAACCGACGACGGGTATTTTCTGGAAGATCATATCAAACTTCGGCCAGTAGATTTGCCTGTACCCGGATTTTTTGTAGCCGGAACCGCACATGCTCCTAAAAACATTCGCGAAAGCATTGCCCAGGCAAAAGCTGCGGCAGGCCGGGCGCGTACTCTTCTTGCACGGGATGAAATCAATCTCGGAGCCGCTGTGGCAAGAGTCGACGGGAAAAAATGTGCATCATGCCTGATATGCGTTCGCGCCTGTCCTTATAATGTGCCGTTTATTAACGCTGACGGATACTCTGAAATTGACCCTGCCAAATGTCATGGTTGCGGCATATGTGCGGGTGAATGTCCGGCAAAAGCGATTCAACTCATGCAATATGAAGACGACCAGATTATAGCCCGTCTTGACGGCCTGTTTGAAAGGATGAACTGATGGACAAATTCGAACCTGTAATAGTGGCATTTTGTTGTCACTATTGTGCATACACTGCGGCTGATATGGCCGGAAGCAAACGAATTCCCTATCCTCCCAACGTGAAGATAGTAAGAGTCCCTTGCAGTGGCAAGGTGGATGCTATCCACATCATGAAGGCTCTGGAAAAAGGGGCGGACGGAGTTTATGTGGCTGGATGCCTCGAAGGAGACTGCCATTTTAAAAAGGGAAATCTGAATGCTGCCCATCGTGTCGAATATGTGAAAAAACTTCTTGACGAAACAGGTATTGGCGGAGATCGGGTGGAAATGGTGATGATGTCTGCGGGGATGGGAGAGGTATTTGCCCAGACTGCAACAACAATAACGGAAAAAATCAGGAAACTGGGTCCTAACCCTGCCAAATTTCCATCAAATCGGAAGGCAGCCAGCAACGAATGATTGAATGGATTGCCATGCAGAAACAACGGTAAAGGCTGAATGCTGAATCGTTGTTGTAAAGAAAAAAATAAACGTTTTGTAAAAGCGTTTTGCAACCGTCAGGTCAGATTAAAGGTATTGCTTAACGGCTGCTGAAAGGATATTAAATGATTACCGCTGAACGAAAACCTTTGGAAGAGATTATCGAATGTATCCGGCCCTATGATCGAATTCTGCTCGTAGGATGCAATGAATGCGTAACAGTCTGCGCTGCTGGCGGACGCAAGGAAGTGGGTTTGCTCGCATCTGCCCTCCGTATGGCTTTCATGAAAGAAGGCCGAACCCTTGAGATTACGGAATTGACCCTGGAAAGGCAATGCGACCCGGAATACGTGGAAGAACTGGTGACAATGATCGATGCGGCCGACGCTGTTCTGTCAATGGCCTGCGGCTGCGGAGTTCAGGAAGTTGCGAGAAGATACAAGAATAAACCTGTATATCCTGCGGTTAACACCAAATTCATGGGCGCTTCGGTAAGCCAGGGGGTATGGGCTGAACGATGCCAGGGCTGTGGAGACTGCATACTGGGACTGACCGGCGGCATATGTCCTGTGGCTCGATGCTCCAAGCGCCTGTTGAACGGGCCCTGCGGTGGATCGACATCAGGTAAATGCGAAATAAGCGATGATGTGGAATGTGCCTGGCAGTTGATCTGGGACAGGATGAAAGAGTTGGGCATACAAGACCGGTACGAAGAGGTTATGGTTGCAAAAGATTGGCGGACCAGCCGTGACGGCGGCCCCAGAAAGATTGTCAGAGAGGATTTGGCATAATGAAAACGGAAAGCGTATTGGAAAAAGTCCTGACTTCAGGACAGTTGGCAGTCACTTCGGAATGCGGCCCACCAAGAGGAGCTCTGCCGGACAAAGTCAGAGAAAAAGCTGCTATGCTCAAAGGGTATGTGGACGGCATCAATGTAACCGACAATCAGACGGCTATGGTGCGTATGTCAAGCCTTGCAGCATGTATTATCATCCGTGAAATGGGACTCGACCCTATTTTGCAGATGGTGACCAGAGACAGAAATCGCCTGGCTATGCAGAGTGATATCATCGGGGCATATGCCTTTGGTATAAATACCATGCTCTGCCTGTCCGGCGATCATCCCAAATTTGGCGATCATCCAATGGCCGCAAATGTTTATGACCTCGACTCCGTACAATTGATTCAAACCGTTAAACAGATGAGAGAAGAGGGTATTTTCCAGGGAGGAGACAAGATTTTAAATCCTCCTCAAATGTTCATTGGAGCGGCTGCAAACCCATTTGCCGATCCTTTTGAATTGAGAGTGGCCCGACTGGCAAAAAAGATAAATGCCGGTGTCGATTTTGTCCAGACCCAGTGTATCTATAATCTTGATAAATTCGAGAAATGGATGGAAGGTATCTGTGATCGGGGACTTGATAAAAAAGTATATATCATGCCCGGAATAACTCCTATGAAATCAGCGGGCATGGCCCGTTACATGAAAAACAGAGTTCCCGGTATGGATGTACCCGATGAAGTAGTTAAACGGATGGCCGGAGTTCCCAAAGAAAAACAGGCCCAGGAAGGTGTTGATATCGCGGTGGAATCCATCGAACGACTCAAAAATGTGAAAGGCGTTCACGGATTCCATATAATGGCTATTGAATGGGAACAGATAGTTCCTGAGATAGTTAAAAGATCAGGGTTGTATCCTCGCCCTGAGCTATAAATTTTAAGAGTACTGAGGGCAACCACAAGGGTTTGCCCCTACAATAAATTCTGTAACATAATTAAAAAACGACGCGTTTTTACGTGTCTCTAAATTTTACAATCAAAACAAAACAATAAAAGGAGTAAACTCATGAGTGATAAAAAATTTATACTGGTAGTTGATGATGATCCAGATTTGGTAGAATCTGTTGCAATGAAACTTGAAAGCGAACAATATCGGGTAGAAAAAGCCTACGACGGTGTTGAAGCATTGGAAAAAATCAAGGCTGAAAAACCGGCACTGCTCGTTCTGGATGTCATGATGCCCCGGAAAAACGGTTATGAACTCTGCGATGAGTTGAAAAAAGATCCGCAGTACAAAGACATTATCGTGGTTCTTCTGACTGCTGTTGCAGATTCCGTGACATCGACAAGTTATACACATATGGATGGAAAGACCACTCTTGCGGATGATTTTATTCCCAAGCCCATAGATCTCGATAAGTTGCTGGAAATTATCAAGGATAACATGGAAGCATAAAAATATCTTTTTTTGCTTTGTACCACGGCAGTCTCTTTCCTTCATAATGGGAAGAGGCTGTCTATCGAAACCTTGAAGCGGTATTGAAAAGAATCGGATTAATTAAAGGTTGATAAGATGGTTGAAAATGACAAACTCCGAATTGGCGGCATCAAGTATTCAGGCGGGATAGTTCAGGCCAATCTGAATTACACGGCCTCGGAAACTGATCCAGGCCGACTTTTGTTCCGTTTGTTTACCGTGCAAAAAATCAATGCTTCCATGATTACACATAATACAAAAGGTGACGAGATATACTTGTCATGCTGTGTATCGAACAATGACCGGCAAAAGATTGAATATCCCATAGAAGGATATGACACACTTAAAAACAGGATTTGGTTTCGCGAGGAACTGGGTTTATTATCTATCTTTCCTCATAAGTCCCGTATCCATGTGCTGGGATATACACTCAAAGCTTTTTCCAATGTCGAAATTCCTGTGTATGCAATGGCCACATCCATATCCGCCATCACATTCGTCACCCGATATCAATTCATGGAAAAAGCGGTAGAAGCCTTGAAATCGTATTTCATCCTTCCGGATCATCATACACCTTTCAAACCGGAATTTCATGTAAAACAAATTCAACCCTGATATTTGGGAAAAAATATATGGAAACCATTGCTGTTTATTGGGAATCTGTCATTAAAACATATGGATTTCAGGAGGCCTGTGATCTGGTACTCGTGAATTGCGACATTCGCGAAATCGGGCATTTGGGCGAAGTTTTGATTGACTCACAAATTGAATCCTTAAAATTTGCCCTGATCCAGGATATAGGAAGTAAAATGATCTTTCGCTGCGTCGTGGAGCAGAAAGCCGAAGCTCAGGTACTCGAATTTTTCAAGGATCTGGAACAAACCGGAATCATCAACGGTGTCAATAGACAAGCCTCTGTAGGGCTGATCACTTTTCATGGCCCTCATTTCGGAGACCGATACGGCATTGCCGGGGCTGTCTACGATGCTCTTGACGGAAAAATCAATCTGATAGGAGCAGGTTTTTCAGGATCAGTCATCACCCTTGTCATGGCTTCACGGGAGATAACAGATGCAAAAAAATTGTTGTCGGAAGCTTTTGAAATTCCAGAATATGTCTGAAAATTCTAAAATAACGCCCAAAGATTCAAATATAGACCATGAATGGTATTATCGATTCTTCGATTCCCTTTCTTTTCCAACCTTGATTCTCGATACAAAAAAACGGATTTTATCCGCAAATGCCAGATTCCTGGAAAAATTTGGAATCACTAAAAATGAAGTCATCGGAAAACGATGCTATGAGTATTTTGAGGCTCAGGACAGGCCATGTTCGACACGACAATGTCCGGCTCGAAAGGTTTTGACGGAAAAAAAAGGATGCTCGCTTCTACGGGAAATCAAAACTGGCGAAACCCCTCATTGGGAAGAACGAGTATTTTCTCCGATTTTAAACGATGAGGGAGAAGTCACCCATATTATCGAAAGTTTAAGGGATGTGACCCGTATCAAAACTCTGGAAAAACGTCTTTCCGGAATTTTGGAACTCATGCAGAGGGTTCTTCAAAGTTCAGCTTCCGCTATTATTGCAGCATCACGAAAAGGACGAATTCTTCTGATGAATCAGGCTGCTGAGGATCTTTTTGGCAATACAATGGGGTTTTTGAATACATCAATTGAAACCAGGGGCGTGGAACATCTCTATCCGCATGGCGTTGCCAGAGAAATTATGAATAAACTTCGATCCGATGAATACGGCGGCAAAGGAAAGTTGACCAGTACCCGGATTGACATCATCAATTCCGAGGGAGAAGCCGTTCCCGTGAGTATGACCGCTGCCATTATTTACGAAGATAATATGGAAGTCGGCACAATGGGAATATACAACGACCTTCGAGAACGCCTCAAAGTTGAAAAAAAGCTCAAAGAAGTCGAAAAACTAAGCGCAAATTCCGAAAAGATGGCATCTCTTGGTCAATTGTCCGCCGGGGTGGCTCATGAAATAAACAATCCTCTCACCGGTATTCTTCTATATGCCAATATGTTTTTAGAGCGGATTGCAGCAGATGATCCTGGAAAGGAAGACCTTGAATTCATCATCGAAGATGCCAACCGATGCAAGGAGATAGTCAAAAATCTTCTAATCTACAGCCGACAGACAAACCCGTCCAAAGAAGTCATCCATATCAATGATCTCCTGGAACAGAGTATGGCCCTGGTTCGCGATCAGGAATTTTTCATGAATATCGAGATATTCAGGAATTTATCCAATGATATGATGCTTTTGCAAGTCGATAAAAATCAGCTTAACCAGGTAATCATAAACCTTGTACTCAATGCTGTAGACGCTATGAACAGGAAAGGCTGTCTTACTTTTTGCACTTGGCGGAACAAAGGTCTGCAAAAGATATACCTGGAAGTGTCAGATACCGGGTGTGGCATCAGTGAAGACGATATTTCAAAGGTGTTTGACCCGTTTTTTACAACCAAGGAACTTGGAAAAGGCACGGGCTTGGGACTCAGTACGGTATATGGTATCGTTCATGAAAACGGCGGCAATATTTCAATCAAAGAAACCGGTCCCAAAGGAACAACATTTCTGCTTGAATTTCCGTTGTATCAACCCAGTACAGATTACAGCGAGTCTGTCTGCATCGGATTGTGAAGAATTATTGTCCCCCTGTAATTAGATAAGGGCCGTGGATGAAATAACTTCCACAACCTTGCTTGCCTGTAACCTGTTTTCTTCGTTGCATCAATGGGTACAGACAATAAGTATTCACCCATTGATGCGTCTTGAACACAGATCCAAATTCGGCGCAATCTTATGGAATTAATTTCATCCACGACCCTAAGTAGAAAGGGAATAAAATAGTGAAAGGAAGAAAATATCATGGCTCATGATTCCGAGTATATGGAGTTTTTACCCCGAATACTGATCATTGACGATGAAAAGCGTGTTCGGGAAGGCTGCCGTAAAGTCCTTACAGAACAAGGATATGATGTCCTTATGGCTGAAAATGGAGAAATCGGTATTGGGATGATTGAAAAAGAGCATTTCGATGTGGTTCTTCTCGACTTGATGATGCCAGGATATTCAGGGTTTGAAGTATTAAACCATGTCAAAGCAATACATCCGGAAACTGTCATAATTGTAATAACCGGCTATGCAACAATCGAGCATTCCATTGAGGCTATGAAAAAAGGAGCGCTCGATTTTATCCCCAAACCCTTTTCCCCGGATCAACTCAGGGTAATAGTCGCAAAAGCCATAGAATTTACCAGAGCACTCCAGGATATTGCCACCGAAAAAACCCGTCTGCGAACCTTAATCAACCATCTGACAGATGGAGTTATGACCACAGACGCTCAAAAACGAGTGGTGCTTGCAAATCCAACTTTTCAGAGAATAATGGGCTACAAGGGAAAAAGTGCTATAGATCGACCTCTGGCAGAACTGACCGGGAACGAGCAATTGAATGCTCTTATCGAAAAAACATTGAACTCTGAAGAATCCAAATTTGTAGAACATGTCGAAGAACTTGTTATTTTAGATGAAGCAGAAAAAAAAGAAAAAATATATAGTGCAAAATGTCTTCCGTTCAGAGATCGTTTACAAAGAATTATAGGATCTATTACACTTTTAAGAGACATTACTGCTCTTAAACAGATGGATCAGATGAAATCGGATTTTGTTTCAATGGTTTCACATGAAATTCGAAGCCCCATCAATTCGGTACTTGCCCAGATAAATGTAATTTGTGACGGTCTGGCAGGAGAAATCAGTGACAAACAGAAAAATATGCTGGATCGGTCGTCTCAAAAGCTTCTTGCCCTTTCCAACATGACTACCGAATTGCTTGACCTTGCAAAAATCGAATCAGGGCTGATTATCATGGAAAAAGAATCGATAGCCATGAGCAGTTTATTGAATGAGCAGGCCGATTTTCATAAAGCGGCAGCAGATGAAAAACAGATCGACATTCACCTCGATTTATTGCAGCCTCTCCCAAATGTAAATGCCAATCTGCAAAACATGGAAGAAGTTTTTTCCAACCTGATTACAAATGCCATCAAATACAGTCCTTCCGGCAGCCATATAACCATTTCTGCCAGTATCGAAAACGAATACCTGAGAGTAAGCGTAAAAGATACGGGCTTTGGCATTCCCGAAGAGGATCAGCCGCGAATTTTCGAAAGGTTTTATCGCGTTAAAAATGAAAAAACCCGAATGATAACAGGAACAGGGCTGGGACTTCCTATTGTGAAAAATATAGTGGAATCTCATGAAGGCATGATTCAGATGGAAAGCACTCCTGGATCAGGCACTGCTTTTCATGTTTACCTGCCGGTTTTATAAGAGTTTACCATTATGAAAAAATTTTGAATCAGAATTTACAGAATTAACAGGACTCTGAAAATTCTGATTCAGATAAGTTTAAATGATGCCTTATTCTGGTTTGAACAGATCGCTTTTTAGAAGAAGGGAATCACCAACATTGCAGCCGATATGTTGTGCGATTACATGACATTTCGCTTTAAGCAGAAAAAATATTTTTTTATCGACACCGGAAAGAGTCTCAAAGTTGCCCTGCCCTTTGGCGATAACGATATCCGCATCTTGAAAATAACGCTTAAATCTGTCGGAACAATCCTCTAAGACAGTACCTGGAGCATCCGAACCATTATCGATTACATTTACCAGCTCTGTCATCCCTGTACTCATTGCATCAATAATTGTTATATCGTTCAAAACAGGATTACCTCTTACGACAAACGTCACCTTTTCCATAGGAAGTTGTTGCACCAGCAGACTATCAAAAACGATTTCTCCCGCATTGTCTCCTATATATAAAATGCTTTTGGCAGAACATACCGCTTCATTGAAATAATCAATGTCTCCGATAAGTTCTTCTGAAAGTGATAATTCAATGGTTTTGTTTACAACACTACAATTGACTTCAAGATTGGCTCCAAAATCTATGATATTGCCTGCAATAGCAAGACGAAGGGCTGCACCGAAACAGTTTGAGGAATTTTCAACCATCTCCTTCAATAGAGGATACATCTCCAACATATACGTGTTATACTTTTCCTTTATTTCCCGGTACGGATCATCGTTACCTGAAAATTTTCTGATTGTACGATGAACATGTTGGGCCATCACTGGCGGAGATTTTGTCAGATCCATTATGCTTACAGCTTTTAGAACTTCTCGAAGAGTCGTTTCCCAGACTCTCTGGTCTGAAGTCGCATATTTAACGCTGTCAAGAGTCTGACGGATAAAACATGGTATGCAGTCATAGTTGGTTTTCATAATTTTATGACCGGATATTTCCCTCTTTGCCGCTTCTTTCCGACGGACAGTAATTCAGGGAATAATCCTTCCTTCCAATTCCTTTACAAAAGATTTTCATCTTTTAGGCGATTGATAATGGCACTCGTTGATTTACTGCGGTTCATGGTATAAAAATGAAGGCCTGCGACTCCCTCTTTTAAAAGGCCCCGGCATTGCTCCACAGCAAAATCGATTCCAAGGTTCAATACAGCATCTTTGTCGTCCGCATCGACTGCATCAAGCCTGCCTTGTAATTTTCCACCTATTGCAGATCCACAGATCCTGGATAACATTTTTGTCATTTTGACGGTATAAACAGGCATGAGACCCGGGATGATTGGAACATTTATTCCAATCGCCCTGCATTTTTCAACATATTCAAAAAAAAGCGCGTTGTCATAAAAATACTGGCTGACTATATATTCAGCGCCATTATCAACTTTTAGTTTCAGGTATTCGATATCTTTCTTTCGATTTGCCGCCTCGATATGGCCTTCGGGATATCCGGCACACCCGAGTGTGAAGTCGTAACGATTTTTAATGAAAGCGATCATTTCGGAAGCATAGGCAAAACTTTCAGGATGAGGAGAAAAATCATCTCCTTCTGGTTTGTCACCTCGAATGACAAAAATTGTCTCGACACCCAAATCTTTATATTTATCAAGGATTTTTGTAATTTCATCAGGTCCGAGACCGAAACCGGCTATATATGCGACAGTGGGCCGCTTTTTTTCAACGATTAATTCTTTAACTGTCTGATATGATCCGTCCCTGGTCGATCCGCCTGCTCCGAATGTCACGGACATATAACCATGCTCAAGCTGAGACAATTTATTGATGAGCGGGCCAAAGTTTTTTGCTGCCTTTTCATTTCTCGGTGGAAAGAATTCCATAGAAACAACAGGTTTTTCACTTTTGTACAGATTTGCAACTCGCATGAACAAAAATCTCCTCCAAAAAATCTTTCAAATTTAACGATGATGAATTTTCAATAAATTAAAAATATACGGACAACTGGAAAATCATAACCAGTTTTCCAGTTTTTATTTCACTTTTTAACTGACGGACATGTAATCAGTCAAAGCCTCCTGAACGGCTTCTGCAGCAAGATCTGCACAGTGTGTATCATCTTCTGGAAGCCTTCCGATTTTGTTCAATACGGATTCACCTGTAATATCGGTCAATTCATCGGGACTTTTTCCTATTGTCAGTTCAGCGGCAAATGATCCGCTCAATGAACTTGATGCACACCCATCGGTGAAAAAAGAAGCTTCTTTTACACGGTTGTTTTCAAATTTTAAAAAAATTTCCATTGTATCACCGCATTGGCCTTTGATACGTGACTGACCGTCAGGATTTTCCATCCTTCCTTGATAGCGGGGATTGCGCCAGCGGTGGAAACCTTTTTCACCGTAAACTTCTTTAGCCTCGTCAAATATCTGCGCTTGCAAATCGTTTACCAATGCGTCGAAATTGCTCATTTTACACCTTCTAACAGCCTCGATTATTCCATGTTGTTAATTTTTTATGAATTTTTTCAGATTCTTTTTCAGATCGACTGCCTGTTTTTTCCAATTCTGTTATTAAAGCATCTTCTTCCCATTCCCATTCCACGACCGGAACCGCCCTGGCATCGTCTATTTCCCTGTGGCTGAAAGGATTCATTTGTTCCTGTTCTTTCAATGCCGAATTTTTCCGATACAGTCGGTTGAGAGGCAGGTTTCATGCCACTTGTCCTGTATCGTTCAACAGCCTCTTTTACCGTTCCTCTCTGACCAGTGAATATTTCGATATTGTCGGCAGAAAAGACTGCCATCGCTTTGGGGCCGCAGTTACCCGTTAAAACTATTTTAACACCTGTAGAAGATATGAAACTGGCAGACTGGATACCGGCTCCCCCACTCAATGCCATGTTTTCGTTTTTAAAAGTTTCGAAACTCATGTCGTCTGTTTCGACAATGATAAAATATGTACATCTGCCAAAACGCGGATCGATCTGAGAATTCAGGTTATTTCCTGTTGAACTGACGGCTACCTTCATTTTTGAAATCTCCTTTGATCAAGCTGCAACATCACCTGGGGTTATATTATCCCCCTTGAGGGGACGCAGGGAGTGCAATTTCCTTTAAAAAACACCTTCCTGCGTGCGCCCCCCCTCAAGGGAAAACTTTAAAACATATCAAAAATAGAAAGATGGCGGGGACGGAACCCCGCCCTGCCATATCGGGTATTTTATTTGTTTGGAAATCCATCAGGCATCCTGCCTGAACAAACGATACCCGACTCTCATTTATCTTCATGCAAAACTTTTTCCACAGCAACTGCCTGGCCCCGCACAACCGGCTGCTTGACCGGGAGAGGAACCGCAGCAGGCCGTGTCGCCGTGTCCGGGCATACTGCTTTTGAATGGCCCGGACAAGGAAGAATGAGCTGATAAAAGTTTTTCCATTTTATTGCTGCCGCAAAACTTGCATTTGGGCGAATCGTCGGCCCCAAAAATGAGAGCTTCACTTGATTTACCGCAATCTTCGCACTTATAATCAAATAACGGCATGACTCCCCCCTTTATTTTTTATGCAAAAATATTATCCGGCTTGTACGGATGAGTTCCTTCTATAACTTCCACGCCTGCCTTTGCCTTAATCTTTTTGATGATTATTTCCTTATGAGGACAATGGTCTGTTATGCAAGGCCCGATATGAACCTTTGTCACTTTTTCATCCATTGGTTTGTTCCAGAGAGAGACCTGTGCAAGCCGGGTTACAATAGTTGCTCCAGGGCAATCCCCGCAATTCAACAGACCGATAACTTCAGCCTCCTGATTCTTGTATCTTTCAAACTCTCCGTCTCTTCTGTTGAATCCAACCATGCATCGACAGCAGCCGATACAGATATCGTCCATAGCCTTTTTACAGCCCACTATCAGAATTTTTTCCATGTTTTCTCCTTAAAAAGAATATTCAAAATTCGATTATTCTTCCTGTTGCTTCTTCATTATGATTTCGGCTGCCTTTATCAGGGGATATGCCGTTGGCGGTGCGGTCAACAATGGATGAGTCCCGATCTGGGCGGTCATTATGGCATCTACAGTCATTCTGTTTTGAATTGCAAAACCAATGAGATTTATCAATTCTCCAGTACTCTGTCCGCCGATGACTTCTCCTCCCATCATTACGCCCGATTTTTTTGAAGCAATCAATTTAACAATTTGTTTTTTTGTGTCAGGCAACGTCCCCGGATGCTTGTCGATTCCTTCAAAAATTCCGCTGACGATCTCAAAGCCCCTTTCTTTTGCTATAACTTCAGTTACACCTGCTGCACCAAAAGCGGTATCTCCTATTACAGTTGAAAAAATTGCAATAGTCCCGCCAAACGATCTGACCCTTGAAAGCTTATATAAATTTGCGCCTGCAATCCTGGCTTCCGCACAGGAGGTCGATGCGAGCATGACACCTTTCAATGTTCTTGTAAGGAAACTGTATTTTTCGGCGCAATCACCTACAGCGAAAATATCAGGATTTTCTGTCTGCATGTATTCATTTACTTTGATAAAATTCATGTCGTTGGTTTTGATACCCGACACTTCTGCAAGTTTTGTATTGGGACGATAACCTGTGGCCAGTATAACGGCATCGGCTTTTATGCTTTCATTGTCGTTTAGCAGAACACCTTTAACTTTGTCTTTACCTGAAATTTCTTTAACACCCTGGCCTGCTTTTATTGTTATACCTCTTGCCTCAAGAATTTCTTCTGCTCTGACAGCGAGTTCTTCATCGAATGCAAGGCTCAAAATATGGGGCATCAATTCTACTATTGTAACATTTTTTCCTGTTTTACCAAGTTCATCCGCAATCTCGACTCCTATAAAGCCTCCGCCAATGACAACAATATTATTACATGCTTCAAGTTTTATTTTGACCTGATCAAGGTAGGTCTTGTTTTTCGGTATTGAAAACACATTTTCCAAATCAGAACCTGGAAGCCATTGGACACCTGCTGGTGTCGAACCGGTTGATAAAACGAGTTTTTCAAAACCGATTTTCTTTCCATCCGCTGTTTTAACGATTTTGTTTTGCTGGTCTATTTCAGTAACTTCTGCAATTTCAAGCTTCACTCCCGCATTTTTCAAGCCCGCATCAGGTACAAGATTCTGTTCGCTGTTTGCAAGAGTTCCGAAAACATATGGAATTCCACATGGAACAAGCACATTTTCTTCTTTTCTCAGAACCATGAATTTTTTATCTGGATAAAATGACTTCCCGGTTGTAGCGGCAACGATGCCAGCAGCGCTGCCGCCAATCACTAATACATCTGTTTTTTCCAACTTGCACTCTCCTTTTCCGTTTCCTGATTCTGTTTTAACAGGCTACAATCTTTGACATCCGTTCGGCAATCTCGCAAAATGCCATTGTCACCCCGGATTCAGAATATTTTTTCTGATAGGAAACACCTGAATCTCCACACTTGACCATATTGGGATCAAGCGGAATTCTTCCAAGGAAGTTGATTCCTGATGAATCTGCGGTTTTTTCACCGCCGCCATTTCCAAAAATATTACTCACCTCACCACAATGGGGACAGGTATAACCGCACATATTTTCGATAAGACCGAATATTTCCATCTTCATGGTTTTGCAGAAATTTATCGATTTGCGAACATCTGCCAGGGCAACTTCCTGGGGTGTGGTAACAATTATTGCGCGTGCATCTTTAATCAATTGAGCAACGGTCAAAGGTTCGTCACCTGTCCCTGGGGGAGCGTCGATGAGCAGGAAATCAAGATCCCCCCATTCAACTTCACCGATAAACTGCCGTATTACAGAATGTTTGACAGGCCCGCGCCATATTATCGCTTCATCCTTGTCCCGCATAAGCGACTCAATGGAAACAGCGCCAAGGTTTTCGGAAAAAACCATTGGTTGAAGTTTCTGGTTTTCGCCTACATTCATCATTCCATCCATGCCAAGCATCCTGGGAATATCAGGCCCATGTATATCAATATCCATCAACCCGACCTTAAAACCTTTATTGGCAAGGGCAGTTGCAAGATTTACGGAAACACTGGTTTTTCCCACACCACCTTTACCGCTCATTATGACAAACGTATTTTTTATTCTTTTCAGAGACTGTTTTGCAAGTTCATCCGGATCTGGCTCGGGCGGTCTGCTATCTATGCCTATACCATTGACAGTACTGCTCATATTCTTCTCCACTTTTCCATGCCATTTCCTGGCATTTGCAGCGCCTTGAATGCAGAGCAAAATTCTTTGCAATCCAAGGTATATTATTTTCTCTGACATCCCTGAAGTATTGGACGCTTCAAGTTGACAATTGATTTGTCTTGTCAACAAAGAGCTTTCGACTTTAGACTGAGTTCCCGATAAAACCCCTTTTATCGGGAACCAGTCCGTTGGAGGCATGCACACCAAGTTGTGCAATAGCAAACGTCTCAGTCTTCAATCGTTTTTTTCAAGAGTTGCAATTTTTTCATTAATCAGGTCAAGTCTGGCTTTAGCAGAATCAGACTGCTGTTTCAGCATACTTAATTCATCAACAGAATTGTTTGTAAAAACAGGCTGATTTATAGAATAATTCCTTCCATAGCAACGTCTGCGTCTGCCGAAACCGCCGCTATGCCCAAAGCCTTGACCATAGCGCATACCTCTGCCATAACCTGCCGGTCTGGTCATGGGTATGTCCCCCGTAACTGGAAGATTGCAGCGTCCTCTTGTGCCTCCTGTCATTGGCCCTGCACCCATTGGTCCGTTTCCATCGAATCCAGGCATAATACTCACCTCTTTATTTGAAAATCAGTTAGTCAACGGAGTCATTTTTTGACATCCTTGTTTTTAAACATTAAGCAAATTATGTGCCATGATGTTTACAATATTTATTATTGAGAATATAGATATTAAATTACAGGTATTTAAATGATAAGCAAAATTTTGAGATAAAGAAAATATAGAAGCAAGGGTAGCGTTATTGCAATTGTGTATAGATGTAGAGTTGCAAAAAAGCGACTATAGACTATCACAAATTTAGTATGTGAAAGTCTATATATATAATTTACAGCGGGCGATCAACGATTTAGCCAGGTCAAGCAGGTTGAGTCGGGAAACGGCACTCAAAAACAAAATTGGTATATCATTCGTGAGGTTTGTCAAAAAACTTCATTGTGTAATAATCATAATTTATGGTATGGCAGTTGTTCGAATATAATTCAGGAGTGACAAATGAATTTTGAAAGACTCAGGTTATTACTGATTGCTTCATTTATGCTGGTTTCATTGGTGCCTCTGGCAGCGCTCGGACACAAAATATTTTTCCAGGGTGAACAATTGATCAAGGAAAAAGCCTCGTCCTACCTGAGGGGTCTTTCCGAAAAAAACGCCGATTCAATCAAATGGTTCATGGCGGAGCGTGCAAACGATATGAATATTCTATCGAGCATCATTTGCACCTTTGATTTCGACACAAGATTGTTGAATAACCATTTTTATCAGATGAAGGATATCTATAAGCCCTATTTTGCTTTTTTTGTGCTGGACGAAACCGGAAAGCCGATTTATTCGAACCAAAAGGATGATTTGTTTCTTTCGAAACTGCCGAATCATGTCCGACAATCATCAATTTCATGTTTTGATATGAATATCAGTAATATATTCATGTTAGAAATCGATGATGACAAGATCGCTGTTCCGGCTTTCATGAGTTGCAAACCCATCATGGATGAGACTGCAAACCGCTGTGGGAATTTATGCGCTATTGTGGATTTCAGGATCGTTGATTCCATGCTGAGAAAGAGCAATATAGAGGTTACCGGGGAAGTCTATCTTGTCGATAAGGACGGTCTGTTTTTAACCGGGTCACGTTTCGGAGCCAGGGCGCTGGCAGATCGCATATCGACAGAATTGATTGATGGCAACCTGGGATTTTATGAAACAATCGATTATAGAAACGAGCGTGTTTTACAGGCGTATAAAAAAATTGAACCTTTTCCCTGGTATGTTATTTCCGATCAGGACATGGCGGAGATTCTAGATCGGATCAAAGAGTTGGGGAAGGAAGCAGTCATTTACGGCACTATGACGGCCATGATCGTTTTCTGTCTGGCCTTGTTTATTTCAACGGTTATCGTGAATATCCTGAAGGCAAAATATCAATATGAAAAGGAACTCGAATTTCAGGTCATTCAAAAAGAGAAGCTGGCTTCTCTCGGACTTTTGACCTCCGGCCTTGCCCACGAGTTGAACACACCTCTTGCCAATGCCCTGCTTTACACCCAGATTGCCAGGGAAGAAATCGACGATTCCAAAACAGATTCGGCAACAATTCAAACTCGGCTGTCAACCGCTGAACAGGAAATCAGGCAGGGCAGCAAGATCATAAGAAACCTGCTTGAGTTTTCCCGCCACCCTGAATCTGGTGCAAAAGAATGCGATGTCAATAACACGCTCGAAAAGCTTATGAACATCGCAGGTCCCCATTGTACCTCAAAAAAAATACGGGTTGAAAAAAAACTGGACAAGGATATTCCCAATGCAAAAGCCGATCCAAGTTCGGTACAGGCCATTTTGACCAATGTCATTGCTAACGCTATTGAAGCAATGCCTGACGGTGGCATGTTGAGTCTGACGACACGGTACGCTTCGGTATTGAAAAAAATAAAAATTGAAATTGCCGATTCCGGACCCGGCATTCCCGAAAATGAGATTATCAATATATTCAACCCTTTTTTTACCACCAAAAAGCAGGGCGAAGGAACCGGGCTTGGTCTTTTTGTCAGCCATGAAATGACCAGAAAACTGGGGGGAGACATCAAGGTAATCAGTTCCACGGGAAATAATTCAAAACGGTCGGGTACAGTGTTTACTGTGGAATTTTCGACCGAGCCAAATGCCTGACCACTGGATTGGAGAGGATATGAACGATTACAAAATTCTGATTGTTGAAGACGATAAAAAAATGAACGAAGGCTTGCAGCTTGTCATGAAAAAGCAAGGATATGCCGCAGACAGCGTCGATTCCGGAGAAAAAGCTCTGAAAAAAATAAAGAGAGTGGAATATGACCTGGTAATTTCCGACATGAGACTTCCAGGCATTGACGGAATGGAGGTATTGAGGGCCATGAAACAATACGATGCCAATATCATGTTTATAATTATAACGGCATACGGACAGGTGGATACAGCGGTCTCGGCTATGAAACAGGGGGCGGAAGATTATATTGCAAAGCCTTTTGACATGCAGGAGCTGCGGGTCATCGTGAAAAAAACCCTGGAAAAAAGGGCGCTTTATATTGACAGCGCCCGCCTTCAAAACCAGTTGCAGGAAAAATACAGGTTCAAGAATATCATCGGAAAAAGCGAAGCTATGATGACGGTTTTCAAAATGATCGCCAGTGTCAAAGATTCAAAGACAACCGTCCTTATTCGCGGAGAGACTGGTACCGGCAAGGAACTGGTGGCCCGCGCAATCCACTTCAACAGCGGCAAGGCTAAAAAGCCCTATCTTCCGGTCAACTGTGCAGCGCTGAATGAAAACCTTCTGGCCAGTGAGCTGTTCGGACATGTCAAAGGCGCATTCACCGGAGCCATAACAGACAAAAAAGGAATTTTTCAGGCTGCAGACGGTGGAACAATTTTTCTTGATGAAATCGGAGATATCGGAATGGGGCTTCAGCAGGCTTTTCTCAGAGTGCTGGAAAATGGCGAAATTCAACCGGTTGGTTCCTTTGAAAGAAAAAAAGTATCGGTAAGAATCATTGCAGCGACAAATAATGACCTTGAGACCATGATCAAGGAAAACAGCTTCAGAAAAGACCTTTATTACAGGTTGAACGTGGTCACTATCGAATTGCCGCCGCTCAGGGAACGCCGGAGAGATATCGGAATCCTGGCCCGCCATTTTCTGGTCCGCCATTTGAACGATAATAATAAAACCATTGAAAGTATTTCTTCAAAAGCGCTCAGTCTCATGGAATCCTACGACTGGCCCGGTAATGTCAGGGAACTCGAAAATATTATCGAAAGAGCCATCCTTTTTGAAACCAGCCGCGAAATTACGGCAAAAAGCCTGCCGCCTGCGCTGCACACCGCACAGTCCAACCGCTGCGGCGAGGTCTGCGGCAAAGACATCGAATCGTTGGAACAATTGAGCAAAAATCATATCCTGCAGGTACTGGAAATGACCGGGGGAAATAAAACACAGGCATCAAAGCTGCTTGGTATAGACCGCTCCACCCTGTGGCGTATGATGAGACGCCTGGATATGAACTGAGTAAGAACTCTCCTGTCGTTGCAAAATAAAACACACCATTGCAAAACGCATCGATCACAGATGTTGACCATTTATCGTAATTATAATATATACTATATTTATAATATGTTATAATGTCTCCATACCTATGGCACACTCTTTGCTTTTGTATTCACTCGAATAAAGATCGGCTTGCCGACAGGCAAGGAAAAACCGTTGACAATAACCAAAATTTTGAAATTTTTATCTGAAAAAATGAGAATTTCATTGTCAATACAATCTTTGATTTGGAGGAGTGATGAAAAGCATGAGTTTTGGAAACTTGAAAGATTGGAGCATTGTCCTGGACAAATTGGAAGAACTTTCGAAAAACGGTGAGCTGCACTACCACCAGAGAGAGTTGATCCGCATTCTGCGATTCGACCAGAACTGGAGGTTGCGAGAAGCTGCTATCGAATCTCTGGCTGTCGTGGAAAACCCTGAATTTGACTTGTTCGGAGAAGTCTTTTCGTTGATGATGCGGAACGATCTTTATTATGATGTCAGAATCCTTGCAGCCGACGGACTCGATAAATTGATGGTAAATGTCGTTCGTAACAAAACGGTAGACATCGACCGTTTGAAGGATGTCGTCTCGGAAATTCTGGAAGGTATGGAAAGATTGCTGGCTTGTCCAGAACCTCCCAAGTTTCATGATGCCATACGCCATTCAAGTGAAAAGATAAAGACGATTGAAGCCAGAATGTAAATCTTTCTTTTTCCTACGAATATGTCCCATAATAGTAAAAAAATAGTAAAAAAAGGAGCTGGTTATGAAAATCGGAGTCCCAAAGGAAATAATGGCCAAGGAAAACAGGGTTGCTGCGCTTCCAGAGACGGTGGAAAAGTACAAAAAACTGGGATTTGACGTAATCGTCGAAACAAAAGCTGGCGAGGGAGTTTTCACGGATGATGAACAATACCGAAAAGCGGGGGCGGAAATTGCGCCGGACGCAGCCACGGTATTCGAAAAATCGGATATTATCCTGAAAGTCAAGGAACCGCTTTTTAACGATAAAATTGACAAACACGAGATTGACAGTCTGAAGGAAAATCAAATCATCATAACCTTCCTTCATCCAGCGGCCCCTTCAAACCATGAAGATGTGAAAAGACTGCGTGATAAAAATATCACGGCCTTTACTATGGACGGCATACCCAGAATTTCAAAAGCGCAGCGCATGGACCCGCTGACATCCATGAGTACGATAACCGGGTATAAGTCGATCATTATTGCGGCTGCCAATTTCCCAAAATTTATTCCCATGATCGGCACATCCATAGGGATGATAAAGCCGGCTGATATTCTAGTCATAGGTGCTGGAGTCGTGGGGTTACAGGCCATTGCAACCGGAAAAAGACTGGGGGGCGCGGTCAAGGCCGTAGACATCCGGCCTGATGCCCGAAAAGAAGCAGAGAGCCTGGGAGTCAAGGTGGCGGGTTTCGATGTGCCGCCGGAGCTGGCTGTCGGAGAGGGCGGATATGCCAAAGCACTCTCCACAAAATTGCTGCAAGAAGAAAAAGATGCTCTGGCTCCGCTGGTGGCTCAGGCGGACATCATCGTTCTCAGCGCGCTTGTACCCGGTGAAGTCGCCCAGCACCTGATTACCAGAGAGATGGTGGAAAGCATGCGTCCTGGATCAGTTATCGTGGATGTGTCCATCGACCAGGGAGGAAATTGCGAATTGACCGTCCCGGGCAAGGAGTCGGTACACCAGGGAGTCTATATCTGCGGAATAAAAAATATTCCGGGTTCCCTGCCGGTTCATTCATCATGGCTGTATGCCAATAATCTTTACTACTTTGTGGAAAACCTATTCAAAAACGGGAGCCATGAATTCGACATGAAGGATGAAATCATCCGGGGTGCATTGGTGACACATAGAGGAGAACTGTTGCACAAAGGCGCACTGAAGGCCATGGAACAGGTTGAAAGCCAATAACATCAGGAGAAAATCCAATGGCAAATCTTATTTTGATGGCAGGTGTTTTTCTGTTTTCATTTGTTCTGGGTTATATTCTCATTTCCCGGATACCTACCCTGCTTCACACGCCTTTGATGTCGATGACAAATGCCATTTCAGCGGTAACTGTATTAGGTGTCTTGATTCTTTTTTCAATTGCATCGACTCCCGCTGAAATAATCACTGGCTCCATTGCTCTGGTCATGGCTGCCTTCAATCTTGTCGGAGGTTTTGCGATTACAGACAGGATGTTGAGGCTATTTAAAAAAAAAGATACATAGGATGAAAAACAATGATTGATGCGTATTTTGCGACAAACCTGTTTCTGGACTTTTCCATAATCGGCGTTCTGATTCTGGGCATATGGCTGTTTCGTTCACCTCATCGGGCAAAGTTCGGAAACCTCATGGCAGCCTTCGCCCTGCTCTGCGCTGGTGTTCTGGTACTCTGGCGCAACGGCATCTTCCATCCCGGTTGGGTTTTCTTGTCGCTTCTGATCGGTTCGGCTGCCGGATATTGGGTAGCTAAAAAAGTCACCATGATACAGATACCGGCCATGGTGGCTTTTCAACACGGCGCAGGAGGGGTCGCCGCATTTCTTCTGTCCCTGGCCGAACTGATGAGAGGGTCCCAGACCCTTGGCGTGACAAATGAGATTTCCGGTATTCTGGGGCTGGCGATTGGCTCGCTGACGTTCAGCGGAAGCATGATAGCAGGTGGGAAATTATCAAACAAGTTGGGACAAACTCCCATAATCCTGCCCTCCCACACTCTGCTGGTCATGGCAAATCTCCTGGCCATCATGATTCTCGGAGTTGCCGCGTTATATGCACCAGTCAGTATCCGATTGTATCTGTATATCCTGATCATAATTCTTGCAATTATCTTTGGGATCGTATTTTCTATCCGTATTGGAGGTGCGGATATGCCGGTTCTCATTTCATTTTTGAATGCCACGGCGGGTCTGGCAGCGGCTTTTTGCGGTATGATAATAGAAAGCAGGCTGTTGATCGCCTGTGGTGCCACCGTGGCCGCTTCAGGGTCGATACTTACCCATGTCATGTGCAAGGCAATGAATCGCAATCTTTTTGGAATATTCGTTCCTGCAGGACAAGCCGGACCAAACATACCAAAAAGACAAGAACCTGATGTGTCAACCGATCCGGCGGAGACAAATTCTCCCCAAAACAATACGACCAATACGGACACCAATCTTGAAAAAGCGGTTGAAATTGCCACAAAAGCCGAGAAGATCATCATTGTACCAGGCTATGGAATGGCCGTGGCTCAGGCGCAATTTAAGGTGATAGACTTTGCTAAACAGATGATTGCTATGGGAAAGGATGTGAAATTTGCCATCCATCCAGTGGCAGGCAGAATGCCCGGACATATGAACGTGCTCCTTGCGGAAGCTGGCGTTGATTACGATATGCTGGAGGAAATGGACAGCGTAAACCCTGAATTCAAAGACACGGATCTGTCCCTGGTTATCGGGGCGTGTGATGTCGTCAATCCCGCAGCCATTGAGACAGACGGCTCTCCCATATCAGGAATGCCGATTCTTCTTACCCACGAATCAAAACATATTGTCTGCTGCAATCTTGACGACAAACCGGGATATTCCGGGGTTGACAATCCGCTTTATAAAAATCCGAATACCATCATGCTGCTGGGCAACGCTGTGGAAACCCTCGGACAGCTCGTCGAATGTCTGACAAGCAAGATACCCGGCAGCGAAGATGCCCTGTCAGAAAGCATCCCATCGAAAAATTACAGGGAGGACAAGACTACCGAAGCGGCAGCCGTCCTTTCATCCGCGAAAAAAATTATCATTATTCCCGGCTATGGCATGGCATTGGCACAGGCACAGTTTAAAATCGTCGAACTGGCATCCATCTTTGAAACTATGGGTGTGGAAGTAAAATTTGCCATTCACCCCGTTGCAGGCAGAATGCCCGGACACATGAACGTATTGCTGGCTGAAGCCGAAGTCGACTACGATAAATTGTATGAGATGGACGCTGTCAATCCAGAGTTCCCGGAAACGGATGCCGTCCTGATTTGCGGTGCGTGTGACGTGGTCAATCCCGCTGCAATGGAAACCGAGGGAACCCCCATTTCAGGAATGCCAATTTTGCAGGCGCATGAGGCAAAGAAAATAATCGTCTGTAATTACGATGAAAAACCCGGTTATTCAGGCGTTGAAAACACTTTGTACACCAACCCGAAAACCATTATGATACCAGGTGACGCGGCATCCACCTCCGATGATTTGATTAAGGCTCTGAAGGCATCAATATGAAACAGCCTGCTCACTTTACTTCGGCTTTAGTATCAAGATAAATTTTAATTTGTCCCATTTTTTATCTCCTTTGTTAAAATTGATCTTACCTGAATCCTTGCCCCTGTGCCTGATAATTAAAAGTACAGGGGCAAAGACATTTCAGCCAGACACTTCAGCCGTATTATCTGTGTCCGAAGCCGGTGACACTTTTGAAAGAATGTTTCTGAAATCTTCCATTTTAGGGCTGCGGATTGCATATCTATGGAGTTCTTTCAAAGCCTTCCGGTTTCCAACGGAATTGACCAATTCCTGTATCTCCGACGGAACATTCACAAAGCGTTCTATCAGCGCTTCAAGTACCATATCCCTTGCTTGTATGAGAATACCCTCTTCAAGAATCTGCTGTCCTGCAACCGTGTCTCTCAGATCAAAATCGAGCATGGAGATCACCTCCTCTCTGGTTATGTTTCGAAATCTGTTTATGATAAACAGACCTGTTACGTTCAAGGCATCCTTGACAGATTGCCTGGAGTAAACCTTATTTATTTCCCGTTTCCAATCTCGGCTCCTGGAAAGGAGTTCTGCTTTGTCCATTGTCAGGGATACGGTAAACGGGGCAAGAACGATCAATCTCGGATCAATTGCCACAAGCTCCGCTTCCGTGTAATCTGTCAACACTATTTCCTGAAAAGATTTATCAAGCTCCGTACCCACTTCTTCTCTGAAGGCTTTTACCGAAAGGGCCGCTGTTTTGTAGGCTTTATCCGTATATATAATTCCGGCAACAACTCTTTCTTCAAACTTGTCCTGAGTACATGCAAGCATAACCCTTGATGCCAGCCTGTAGCGGATGAATTTGTCCGCATATCCTTGAAATTCGATATAAACCCGTTGTCCGCAGCCTTCCAGCAAAGGGATAGCTTCCGTGTCGGGTTCCATCCGTTTTTCCTTGAGTACCACGGATCGAAAGGTGTATTTTTCAGCTTCCTCCGCCGCTATGCCCAGCAGTTTTAACACTGCCGGGCCTCCGATTCCCATCAGGCGGAGAAATGGTTGGTCTGTTCCGAGCTGCTTTGTTCGCTTTTTTTTGCCCATATTTTTTCCTTTATGTTTATGAAATGATTTATATCATAATCCGGCAGTAAAATGCAAACCCTTTTCATTCCAGCTTTCATATCCGTGGCAATGAGAGGTCTGCCAAAAATTTCATTGTGTAATAATTGTGGTTTATGGTATGTTAGTTGTCCATTGGCAGCCATGCAGCTTGGGTTTATGAATTGAAATCAAAAAGGAGATGGCGGGGATTTACGCCGATCAGGGCAAGATCGACGAGGCTCTCTCTCTTTACAAACAGTCTCTCGAAATTTTCGAGAGTACCGGCGAAGTGAAGGGCAAGGCGTTCACACTGGCGCATATGGCAAAATTAATAGCGGGCCAGGGCGATTTTGAAACGGCCATGACTTATCTGAACGAATCCTTGGCCATTTTTGAACATATTAAATCACCCAATGCTGAAGCGGTTAGACAATTTATAAAACAGGTTCAAAATGACAGCCACAATATCAATGCCGGATAAAAACGCTTGAACCCGTACGTTGGGTCGAGGGATGAAAATGGAAATGGTCTTGAACTGAGATTCGGGGGATTGTTGGGATTAAAGGGAAAAAACATTCATCAATTATCATGTCCAGCCACAGAAAAGACCGTTTTCATAAATCGAGGGTGCATTAAAGACTTGCCAAATAACTTCATTGTGCAATAATCATAAATTATTGCTGGCAGCAAAAAAGTGGGAAAAAACATTGGATTGGCTGAGACTTCGGCTGATTTCAAATCAGCCGGTTGGAAAACTCATATCATAAGTTATGAGAGGTGGGATAATGCAAACCGTAACAATTGAATTACCAGAAGAATCGTTGTTGAGCCTTAAACAAACGGCTGAAGATTTCGGACAGGAACTGAGAATGCTGGCCGCCGTCAAATTGTTTGAATTAGGCCGTCTTTCATCAGGACGGGCCGCTCAACTTGCGGGTATTTCCCGTGTGGCCTTTTTACTCTCTCTTCAAAAGTATAAGGTTTCACCATTTCAAATGAGCCGGGATGAACTGGCAAGAGATGTGAACAATGCCTGACGAGCTTGTTATTTCCAATACTTCGCCTTTGTTGTACCTGAACCTGATAAATCGGTTGGAACTGCTTCGACGGATATATCAGACTGTTACCGTTCCATCGGCGGTAGCTGCTGAATTGGCTGAAGGAGCCAATCAGGGCATTCGAGTTCCTGATCTTGCTATGTTATCCTGGTTACAGATTGTTCCGGTGCAATCCCAGGAACTCATCCCGATTGTAACCGATTTGGGAGCGGGTGAAGCAGAGGTAATTGCGCTGGCCCTGGAAAATCCGGGAAGTCTGGTAATTATAGACGATCAGTTGGGCCGACAGATTGCCGATATGCGCCAACTGACCATAACCGGTACACTGGGCATAATAATCAAAGCCAGGGAACTTGAGTACATTCCGACGGTCAAACCGCTGATAGACGAACTGCGCCAAGCCGGTTTGTGGTTGGCCCATGAATTGGTGTCGGAAGTTTTGAGGCAGGCAGGTGAAAGGTGACGATTCATGATTGACGGGAGCCACGTAGGTTGGGTTGAGTAACGAAACCCAACATCTACGATGATGAATCATCCAAAATCCCCTGAAAGGCGCTGTTACAGCCTGGTTTACCCGTCTTTTATAAAATTCAGCCCGGAAATTCATCTCTGGCCGGTGCATCATAGCTCAATCAATCTCCACCCAGGCCAGAAGATCTGTGGAATATCCCTTTTCCGGGCTGGCGATGCTCCGGTGGCGGAGTTCTCTTTGAAGGGTTGGTTCTACATGATCGCGCAGCAGCCGGGATCGATTTTCCGGTTCGAGTACCGGCTGCCCCGGTGATGCGGCAAAGCAGGCACGGTATTGTTTTTCTATGGATGGGACGCGCTTTCCGCTGGTGTTGACAGCTATCGGGATGACGTGGCTGCCTGCGTCCGAGCCGGTTCCGAAGGACTGTACCAGCCAGACTGTGAGTATGGCCGGGCAAGTAAGGTTCATTTCAGCGGTTGCACCCAGGGTGTCAGGGGACGTTTTTTTCCAGCGTTGAATCGATCCGCTCATGATCGGGTGATCGATTCCCATCAGTTCCAGGCTGTCGTCTTCCTGTGCTGTTTCACGATCCAGGGTGCAGGATACAGGAGCGTCCGTGCCGTTTTTGCTTACGGCAAATCGTTTTTCATCTATCTGTTGCAGGCTTCCGCCGTTTTCGGGCAGTGCCTGTTTCAAAAATTCCAGGATGCGGGATTTGCTTTCGTCGTGATCGACTTGAGTCCTTCCCATCGGGTCATCCGGCAACTGGTTTTCGGTATGGATGATTTTTCTCGCTTCATCCATAAGCGCCATGTGGCCGTCTATGTCGAGGGCCTGATCTTTCAAGATGGCATCATGGATGGTCAGGCTGAGTTGACGACGGCGCAGGGTGCTGCGGACGGAAGCGAAACTGGAGGCAGATATTTTCTGGAAAATACCCGTACATAACCATCGGTCGTGGTGCTGACGACTATGCCTTCCCCGAATTCCGGATGGAGAACCCGCTGTCCCGGCTGGTAGATGGTTTCTGTCATCAGCTTATCCTCGGATGATGAAGACCTGCCCAGTGTTTGCCGTCGTAATCGGCATTTTTGTCGTCGGTGTTCATGATACGCTCGACTTCGTTTTCAGCGCCCGAGAACAAAAGGCGGCCAATGGGCAGAGTTTCAGTGTCGCTGCGAATCCACGACAGGATCAGCCCGACCTAAATCCAACTTGCGAAACTGTCGGAAGAATATCGTGCAAAAAAATGTGTTATCCGTCCTTATAGGGGATTTCCTTTTTCGTCAAAGCATGTCACTTCAACCCCATTTTCGTGGCTATCGTATTTTTTATCATATTTATGATATTCATCTTTATAAAGTGCGGGATTTTTCTTTTTATCAAAGCATGCCACTTCAATTTAATTTTGTCATCCACTATATTATGCAGTGATTTTTTAATAGCTGCCCTTATAAAGTGTAGAATTTTCTGCTTTGTTAAGATAGACTTTCCCTCTTTATCAAAGTATACTTCTTCAATTAGACTTCCCTGATCGTCGTATTTTGCAGTGTACCTGTGATAGCCGTTTTGATGGAACATGGGATTTCCTTTTTTGTCAAAGTAAGCCCATTCAATTCGATTCCCCCAGTCATCGTATTTTGAAGTGAATTTGTGATAGCCTTCCTTATGAAGCATATGGCTTCCATCTTTATCAAAGTAAGCCCATTCAATTCGATTTCCCTTGTCATCGTATTTTGCAGTGGATTTGTGATAGCCTTCCTTATGAAGCATCTGGCTTCCATCTTTGTCAAAGTAAGCCCATTCAATTCGATTTCCTTTGTCATCGTATTTCGCAGTGGATTTGTGATAGCCCTCCTTATGAAGCGTCTGGCTTCCATCTTTGTCAAAGTAAGCCCATTCAATTCGATTTCCTTTGTCATCGTATTTCGCAGTGGATTTGTGATAGCCCTCCTTATGAAGCGTCTGGCTTCCATCTTTGTCAAAGTAAGCCCATTCAATTCGATTTCCTTTGTCATCGTATTTCGCAGTGGATTTGTGATAGCCGTCCTTATGAAATGCGGAATTTCCCTCTTTGTCAAAACATGCCCATTCAATTCGATTTCTACGATTATCATATTTTGCAGTTAACTTGTGAGAACCGTCCTCTATATTTAACACTGGATTTCCTTCTTCGTCAAAGTATGCCCATTCAATTCGATTTCCACGACCATCGTATTTTGCAGCGAACTTGTGAGAACCATCCTCTTGATCTAATGCTGGATTTCCTTCTTCGTCAAAGCATGTCCATTCAATTAAATTCCCACTGTAATTGTATTTACGTTTGCTCTTGTGATAGCAACGCTTATTGAGGATTGGATCGCCTTCTTTATCAAAACATGTCCTTTCAATTCGATTTCCACGATCATCGTATCTGGCAGTGAACTTATGAGCACCATCCTCTTTATTTAATGCTGGATGTCCTTCTTTGTCAAAGTATGCCCATTTAATTAAATTTCCGCTGTCATCGTATTTTTTTATGTCCTTGTGATAGCCGTCCTTATGAAGTGTGGGATTTCCCTCTTTGTCAAAACCTGCCCATTCAATTTCATTGCCATGATCATCATATTTTCTTATGTTCTTGTGATAGCCGTTCTTATGAAGTGTGGGATTTCCCTCTTTGTCAAAACCTACCCATTCAATTAAATATCCACGGTCATCATATTTTATAGTGTTCTTGTAATAGCCGTTTTTATGAAGTGTGGGATTTCCCTCTTTGTCAAAACCTGCCCATTCAATTTCATTGCCATGATCATCATATTTTCTTATGTTCTTGTGATAGCCGTTCTCATGAAGTGTGGGATTTCCGTCTTTGTCAAAACCTGCCCATTCAGTTAAATATCCACGGTCATCGTATTTTCTTATGTTCTTGTGATAGCCGTTCTTATGAAGTGTGGGATTTCCGTCTTTGTCAAAACCTGCCCATTCAGTTAAATTTCCACGGTCATCGTATTTTCTTATGCTCTTGTGATAGCCGTTCTTATCAAGTGTGGGATTTCCGTCTTTGTCAAAACCTGCCCATTCAGTTAAATTTCCACGGTCATCGTATTTTCTTATGTTCTTGTGATAGCCGTTCTTATCAAGTGTGGGATTTCCTTCCTTGTCAAAATATGCCCATTCAATCAGATTTCCCCGGTCATCGTATTTTCTTATGTCCTTGTGATAGCCGTTCTTATCAAGTGTGGGGTTTCCTTCCTTATCAAAATATGCCCATTCAATCAGATTTCCCCGGTCATCGTATTTTCTTATGTCCTTGTGATAGCCGTCCTTATGAAGTGTGGGGTTTCCTTCTTTATCAAAGAGTACCCATTCAATCAGATTTCCCCGGTCATCGTATTTTCTTATGTCCTTGTGATAGC
>JAUCGE010000202.1 GCA_030377965.1 Desulfobacterales bacterium HSG16 | reverse complement strand
GGTGCGCCGGGAGATTTATCTCCCGGCAGTTGCGTTGATCATGGTCAATATTTTTTTACAATGTTAATTATTTTCTGGTATAAATTCTGTTCCTGCATAAATACCTGTAAGATTTTTAATGATCACTTCTGTTTTAAACAGCTTCCTGCCACAATTAGGAAGGTGAAACATGACAGTCAATATCTGCCCTATTTTTATGCTTCCGGATTTTCCAATTTTAAGTTTCATACCCGATTTTGAAATATCACTGACCGTTATCCGATCTTTTTCACTGGTACTTTTGACAATGCAGAACCCTTTGGCTTTTATCGATTTGCGCTCAAATTTTCTTCTGTCAAGGCGAACGGTATGTGCATATCCGCACTCACACCAGCTTGTAATTGTAACCTGGCCGTTCATTCGATAATACTTATATGCATTCAAAACCTTGACACAATCACAATCAGGACAGGAAATCGTAACAGTTTCATCAGGTTGAATGCTGACAGTTTCTTCAACGGACGAGATATGATCAGGTAATTCGTACTTCTTAAATTTCATTTGATCATACTGATAAGCGGCAGCAACCATTTTTGTGTTCTCCTTTCTTTATTGAATCAAAAATTCGGGAGTCAATCATCATTGTATTCTGTAATGTTTATATCCTTTTTTGTGGATGTACAATGGGGGAAAGCAAGTATTCTGGATAAACGCGTAACAAATGGCTGAAACCAGGTGAACAAAACAGCCATTTTCAGCTAACCAGGTTATTTGATATATCCCCAGTCCTTGAGACGCTGAGATGCATGTTTGGCCATATCTCCCTGTTGTGAGAGTTGAAGGTATTTTTGATAATGATTTGCTGAGGATTTTTTTTGATTCATTCCCTCAAGAGAGTATCCTTTGAAAAAAACCATATTGGGATTACCGGGCAGCAGCTTGTCATACTTTCCAAATGCCTCATAAGCTGAATTGAAACGACGGTTTTGTATTTTCGCATATCCTGAAAGATGATATGCTTGGGCTTCAGTCGGATACCTGCGTATTGCTCTGGTTGCAAAATTTTCAGCCTCCCGGTTTTTCTTCTGGGCCAGAAGGCATTTTGTCATAAGCAGCATTCCTGTATAATCATTTGAATTTGTTCTCAATGCCTGTTTAAAACTGCTTTCGGCAGTTTTAAACTTATTTTGCGCCATTGCGGCTTCTCCCTTCTGCATAGCTTCAATGGATTTTCTCATACGTCTCAGCTTCGCTGTATGATCCTTGTATCGATCCCGGCCCAGAGATTTACTTTTTGTTGCCCGATATTTACCGTTGGCATCTCTGACAGCCGAGCTGTATCGTTCGGTACTCATTGGATGGGTGGAAAAGAGCATTTCGACAGCATTTGACTTATGATTCGAAAGATTTTTCAGCATTTCCATAAGATCGACAAAACCGTCGGTATTGTAGCCGGCTTTGACCATGTATTCATTGCCAAGTCTATCAGCTTCCCTTTCATTTTCGCGGCTGTAAGAGGCCAGAAGCATTCCAGCTCCGAGCATTCCCAACTGCTGAGTGATCTGGCCATACTTGGCATATTTTGTAGTGCCGAGATATGCACTGACTCCGCTCATGAGAACGCCTGCAACCTGACTTTTCGACATCTGCTGTGCGGTATGGCGTGCATTTACATGTCCGAGTTCATGCCCGATCAACGAGGAAAGCTGGGCTTCATTCTCCATTTTGAGCATAATTCCTCTGGTAGCGGCAATTGTGCCACCAGGGAAAGCGTAGGCATTCACATATGTAGCGTTTACGACATTGAAGGAATAAGGCATACCCGGACGATGAGTCAGCGGAACCTGTTTTCTGCCCACCTGTTTGACATAATTGTTAAGGCTGGTATCCTGGCAGATACCATAATCAGCGGAAACCTGATGCGGAGAGTGCTGCTTGTCCATCTGGATCTCCTGGCCTTCCGACACCAGCATGAATTGATTCCTGCCAGTGACAGGATTTGTCGCGCATCCGACAACAAACCCAGCCGCTGTCATTGAAGACAACCACATAAATTCCCGGCGAGTCATCCCCTGCCCTTTTACATCTGAAACTCGGTGATTCTGCACAAGCCCTCCTTATTGTCTCAATCCAAATTATCTGTTTTTTAATTTATACAAAAAATAACCGTTGATTGTCAACCTGCTGTATGGATGACTCAATACAAAAAAAGCTCGTACCATAGGATACGAGCTTTATCATTGCTGAATATCTTCTAACCCTGTTACTATGCGTAACTATGAAGCCCCGGTAACAGAGTATTAACACCAAAATAGGTAAACAGCACGGCTATGAATCCTACAATAGATATATAAGCGATCCTTTGACCGTTCCAGCCGCGCATCAGACGTGCATGGAGCAGAAGAGCATAGATAAGCCAGGTAATCAAAGACCATGTTTCCTTGGGGTCCCATGACCAGTATTTACCCCATGCGGAATTGGCCCAGACAGAGCCTGTGATTATACCTATTGTCAGGAAAAGAAATCCAAACATTATAAGCCGATGATTCAACTCATCCAATATTTCTACAGGAGGCAATCTTGATATGATGGAATTTTCTTTATCTATTTTCTCTTTTATTTTAATAAGATAGAGGATGCTGATACAAAATGCCATAGCAAAAGCCGCATATCCAAGAAAACAGGTAAATACATGTCCGATCAGCCAGTTGCTCTTCAATGCTGGAAGCAGAGGTTGGATGCGTCCGCTGATTCCTGGCAAGGATGCATAAGCCATTGTAAGAAAAGCTACAGGAACGACAACAGCGCCGATGGTGCGATATTTATACCTGAATTCCATGTATAGATAAAGAGCAACTATAGTAAACGCAAAAAAAACGAGTGATTCATACATATTGGACAAAGGAGCATGTCCAATGCCCATCCTGTATGATTCAACCCACCGCATAAGCATTCCGGTCAGATTGCCGGCCAGACCGATGATCGTAAGCCATGTAGCAATTTTGCCAGCCAGTTCTTTTTTGAAAATCCATGCTGCAACATACAGAATTGAGGCTGCAAAATAAAGATATGTGACAACCATCAGTACTTTTGACTGCATAATCATCGATGTCATTTAATTTTTTCCTTTACAAAATTTACAATGATTCTCTGCGAAGGCTTATAACCAGTCCGTCAGATGAATCTTCTATAAGATGTGTGGGAGAATCAGCATCAATCAGGTCGAAAACGATTCTCATGAAATCGGCATGTTCACCGATACGTACTTTTTGAACCAGATCGCTTGTGACATGGAAAACAGTGTTTCCCGGATAATCCCACTTCCCATCGATATCCAGAACCAGTTTTACTGGAGTTTCATCCTTGATAATCTCGGATTTGAACGTTCCCACCGGTTCGTCAGTTGCAAGGGTAAAAGCAATTTCTCCTTCCGATGCCCGGTAACGAACGCTTTTCAAAATTTTCCTGTCACCAGAAATTGAAGTCGAAGCGGACTTGGGCAGATCTGATTTGGCTAAAGAATGCATTGTCCTTTTACTTTTTGAACTTACCAGGCTCAACCCGTTTGATTTCTCCATAATCACAGGAGACAGAGTCCTTTTTCCGGAAAGATCCATTACTATTCTCATTTTTTCCTTATGTTTTCCGACTCTTATTTTTTCTATAACATTGTGGTTAAACTTATAAACTGTTTTACCTTTGTTTTTCCATTTGCCAACAAGATCTACGACCATTCTCGAAGGTTTTGTAAAAGCAGACAAATGATAATCGGGTATAGGCCCTGATGTAAGGATATTGATCGAAAAACCGTCTATGCTTTTATCCAGAACAATATTTTCCAGCACCAGATCATTGGCCAAGGCCGGCTGTTCCGAACCAGGCTGCTCGCTTTCTGTAGGAGATAGCCCCCACGCAACACTCAAAGGGGCAGTTGTTGCCATAATTACCGTAATCGAACAGACAAAGACGGACATCAATACCCTTGTGATCCGATCTTTTGAAGTAGTTGAAATCAGGGTTTTCGACATGAAGAAATTTTTCATAAATGACCTGGATTTCGATTGATGCATCATGATGTCTCCTTTTGATTAGAGGTTATACATACACATTAGGGTTATATTTTACTTCATTTCCTTTTTATATAAAGACCAAGCCCCTGTAAGGATTTTTCGATCCTTGCTGGAAAATTGTCTTTTGACTTAAGATCGATCACAATGCTCAAAAAAGTGTCATGTTCACCGATCCGGATGCTTTTTACAACATCGCTGTCAACTTTCATCCTGGTCTCTCCTGGATAATCCCATTTTCCGGCCAGGTTAAGGACGATTCTGGGAGGGCCTTCCAAAAAAAACTGCCGATATGTCTCTATCGGGCCGTCAGATGTCAGTGCGAGTTTAAAGGCTTCTTTTGAAACTCCGGCCTGAACTGTTTTCAAGGTTCGCTGGCTGCCTTTGCCATCAACCATCATCTGTTTTTTATCAAGATAGGATCTGGAAACCTTTCTACCTGGTATTTCCTTTTCCGCAACCCCATCGGGAACCCTGGTAAGCCTTGTCGATGTTTTATCCGGCTTTTTTGCAATTTCTGATTTAACAGAGTCCACCACATCTTTATTGATGCCTGTAATCAAGTCTGTTTCATCTTTTTTTGCAGGATCAGGTTCAATAAGACCGGGCAGAGAAGGTGACACACCTGATTTTTCAGATGGCTGTTCAGACGGCAGAACTTCCGGCAGATCGTATCTGTCATCATATGCCGATGTCAAATCAGAGTCTTCTTCATAACCTGTTTTGCTTTCGGTAATCGAAATATCAGGGGCCGGAAGCGGTTTCTGATCCATTAACGTCTTGTAAATCAGACTGGCAACCAGAAAAATAACAATCGCCGGAACTATCATCAATAACGGGCGTTTCAAAGGGTTTCTGAATTTCCAAAATCTGGCCCAGCACATTCTGCATCGATAAGGGGTATGGAGAAACAGATATTTAAATATTCTTTCGATTCCTCTTCTGTGTGAAGATGTAAGGTTTTCACTTCCGCACTTTGGACATTTCATAGCCCTTTCCCCCATATATCATCAGGAATCACAAGTTTAGCCTGCCTTTTTAAAGCTTTGACTGGTATTCTTTCCACATTGTTGCCAATCAGGATATTGCATGAAAATTTAAACATCAAACGTTTTTTACACCTGATTTATGATTTTTGCAATCTTTCAGATAGTTTTCTTATAAAAATATCCATTCCAAGGCGATTTTTATTAGCTTTTCCCAAAATCGTTACACGGGTATTGCTTTCTTGCCTCGCAAGCCGGACATATATTTGTTGATGAGACATGAAAAAAGTAATGAAAAAACCGATTATCATCATTACAAAGCCGATATAGACAATTCCTACACCAGGATCACTCGTTATCTGAAGTCCTGTGAAATAATGTTCACTCTCCCCGGCAGATACAATAAAAGATCCCTTTCTCATTTTGTCAAAATTAGGAAACTTCAACGAAATGATAATATCTATCGGCTCATCTTCTTCTGACACCTTCAATCTGGCAGTAAAGACCTGCCCTATATTCGACATTCCCCTGAACATATGATTTTTTTGATAGCCAGTTATCTCAAGTCTGCCCAGACCTTCGGGAAGATCAATCTCTTTGCCTTTTTTTGCATTAACAGTGTAAAGCATGCCGGATGAATTGCTTTTAATGCGTAGATTAATCCCGGTTTTTTCCAGTATTTTCGATGTCATAGGGATAGTTCCGTAATTGGACTGGAAAATATTTATACCTTTGTATCTTAAAGGTGCATTGACGATGATATCAGCTTCATGAACAACCTCATTGTTTTCAATGATGCTCAAGCTTGAGCGAAACTCCTCTGGCATACCAGGGTTATTTTTATAATATGTAACACTGAAATCATTGCATCGTATGGCAAAATCAAGAGGCTTTTTTTCCTGGGTATTCATAAGAGTGATATATTGCGCTGCTTCACCTTCGGGTATGTTGACACGCCCCTCGAATCCAAACATTGCTCCAACCATAGCGCCTATGAGCAAAAACAAAACACTGGTATGAATTATATATACACCCAGACGTGTCCATCGCCCTTTTTCTCCGTAAATCACAAAACCATCTTCTTCAGATTCTGAAATCACGGGTCCAAATGCCTTGGAAATCAGAGTTTTATATCTGGCTTCCACAAGCTCAGTTTCCTGATCAATGGAAAATTCATGTTTTGGCTTCCTGTTTGAAAACTTCGAAAAGCCAGCATTCTTTTTTTTGGGAAAAATAATTTTCCAGGTTGAAGACAGACGATTGAAGGAACAGACAATGATGTTGACTGTAAGAAAAAACAGGAGCATCTGATACCACCAGGCATGGTACATGTCGAAAAGATCAAGAGCGTCCATGACCAGGTATTTGAATTCTCCGAAGGCATGAATATAATCTGCCGGATTTTCATTCTGCGGGATCAGGGTACCTATAATTGATGCCAGCGCAATCGCCAGCAGGATCAATACAGTGAGCC
>JAUCGE010000201.1:2923-6533 GCA_030377965.1 Desulfobacterales bacterium HSG16 | reverse complement strand
CTTTTAATCGGATCAGGACTTGCTGAATCGATCAAAATGAATATTCCCGGCGAAAACCTTGTGGAAGATGGCATAGAGTTTCTTTCAAATCTGCAAGAAGCGAATAGTTTTCATGATGATGAAAATAATAAAAAGATTGAAAAAATCGAAGGAGATGTGGGTGTTATCGGAGGCGGTAATACAGCCATTGATGTTGCCAGATCCTTAATCCGTTCAGGAGCTGTACCTGTTATTCTGTATCGCAGAAGAAAAGAGGATATGCCAGCCTTTGCCCATGAAATTGAGATGGCTGAAAAAGAGGGAATCAAGATCCTCGAACTTATGTCACCTGTTTCCGTAAAAGAGGAAAACAACAGGCTGAAAATTGAAATGCAGATGATGAAAATCGGCCCTGTTGCTGATGATGGAAGAACCTCTGTGGTTTCTGATGGAGATCTTAAGCAGACTTTTACTTTTGAAAAGATTTATTCGGGAATCGGGCAGAAAGTTAAAGATTCATGGAGTGTTCCAGATGGTAATATCGAAAATGTGATTAATTTTGACCATTGTTCCTTTGTGGAAGAAGAAATTCCGGTAATTTTCGGCGGTGATATCGTAAATCCTGTAAAAAGTGTGACCGATGCGGTTGCATCAGGAAAACAGGCTGCAATAGCCATAGATACGTATTTTAAACAAGGTACTGCAAAGATAAAGGATGCGATAGATTCAAGCAGGGCAGGGCAGGGAACCGGCCCTGTTTCCATGGAGCTTTATACAGGCGGTGAAAGACAGCAGAGAAATTCTCATGTCGTGAGCAAAGACGATATCAATCTCGATTATTTCCAGGTTGTTGCAAGAGAATATCCCGGATCACTTCCAGCGGAACAATCGAAAAATACTTTTAACGAAATAGATAAAACCCTGAAGCATGATCAGGCCATGAAAGAGGCCAAAAGGTGTTTTAACTGCGGGTTCTGCAATGAATGCGATAACTGCCGCATATTCTGTCCTGAAGTTTCGATCAGAATAGAAAACGACACTCGAAAAATCAATCTCGATTATTGCAAAGGGTGCGGTGTGTGTACCGTGGAATGTCCGAGAAGCGCTATGATCATGGAGGAAGAAACGATATGAAACAGGTAATAGAAGGCAGTCATGCCATTTCAGAAGCTGCCCGGCTGGCTAGGGTAAAGGTGATCGCCGGTTATCCCATAACTCCTCAGACTCATATTATCGAAGCTCTTTCTGAATATTGTGAGGACGGCAGGATGGATGCAAAATTCATCCCTGTGGAAAGCGAGCATTCGGCAATGGCCTCGGTGGTAGGCGCTGCCAGTACGGGAGTAAGAACATTTACAGCAACCTCATCACATGGCCTGGCACTTATGCACGAATTGCTGCACTGGGCAGCAGCATCAAGGCTTCCCATCGTAATGGGCGAAGTCAATCGAGCTATGGGCCCTGGCTGGAATATATGGACTGATCAGACAGATTCTCTGGCCCAGAGAGATACAGGCTGGATACAGCTTTATTGTGAAGACGCGCAGGAAGCTCTTGATACCACTATTTTAGCGTATCGCCTCGCAGAACTTGTAAATCTTCCGGTAATGGTGATCATAGACGCATTTTTTGTATCTCATACATATGAGCCGGTCATAGTTCCTGAACAGTCCGAAGTGGATCGTTTCCTGCCTGCTTACAAACCCAAATTTGAAATTGATACAAACAATCCTTTTGCATTAAACCAGATGGCACCTCCTGCGATTTACATGGAAATGAGACGTTCCGTTCAACTGGCAATGGAAAAGACACTGGAAATTTACAACCGGATAGAAGATGAATTTGAAGATGTATTCGGACGCAGGTACGGAGGCATGGAAACGATAAGGTGTGATGATGCGGATATCATAATAGTGACATCTGGGTCAGCCACGAGTACCTGTCGTCTTGCTGTGGATGAATTGCGAAAACAGGGCGAAAAAGTCGGGATCTTGAAAATAAAGATGTTCAGACCCTTTCCTGCGGCAGATCTGGCAGCTGCACTTTCAGATGTACAGAAAGTGGCTGTGGTTGACAGGAACTTTTCATTTGGTGCGGGTGGAATTTTTACCCAGGAAATAAAATCAGCCCTCTGCAATTGCGCCAAACGGCCCGACGTTTTCGGATATATTGCAGGACTCGGGGGCAGAGACATCACCACCGATACCTTCAAGGATATCTATTTTTCCACTAAAAACATGACCGCCCCAAAAATCGACAGCCAGTGGGTCGGTATAAACGAGGAGCTTTTGTAATCATGCTGCATTCCAATATAGCCGATCAGACTTACATGACCCCAGGAAATATGAGCTGCCCCGGATGCGGGGGCGGCATTGCCATGAACCTTGCCTTAAAAGCTCTGGGAGAAAAAACCATATTGGTCATTCCCGCATGCTGCTGGGCCATCATAGCAGGCCCTTATCCTCAGAGCGGCTTGAAAGTTCCCATCCTTCATACGGTATTTGCTTCGGCTGCCGTGACTGCCGGTGGTGTCAGAGCAGGGCTTGATATGAAAGGCGATACGGAAACCACAGTCGTTGCCTGGGCAGGTGATGGAGGAACATTCGATATCGGGATTCAGTCTCTTTCCGGATCTGCGGAACGAAACGAAGATATCATTTTTGTCTGTTATGACAACGAAGCCTATATGAACACAGGCGTTCAAAGAAGTTCATCCACTCCCTACGGCACAAAAACAACCACCACACCAGGAACAGGATGGAAGAAAACCCGCAAAAAAAATATGATGGATATAATGGCTGCTCACAGGATTCCCTATGCAGCCACTGCAAATATAGCCTATCCCGATGATCTGGTAAAAAAATTTCAAAAAGCAAAAGCAATGAAAGGAGGCACTCGGTTTATCCATGTTTACGCCACATGTCCGACCGGTTGGGGAATTCCTTCGGAATATTCGGTAAAAATCGCACGGCTGGCAACTCAAACCAATATATTTCCGCTGTTTGAAGTCGAAAACGGTACTGATTACACCCTGAATACAAAGGGAAACCGGCCTGCCGAAGATTATCTGAACATTCAGGGAAGATTCAAGCATCTTGCAGGCAAAGATTTAAAACAGATACAGGAAGATGTTGACCGGGATTTTGAATTGCTGATAAAGAAAGTGGGTCATTGATAATCTATTTGTGATTTTTTTAATAACCCATATTTTGAGGAGAGGAAAAAATGGAAATTACAATCGAAAAATCTCAAAATCTAAAACAGAAGCCAGCAGATGAAAGCAAGCTTGGGTTCGGGCAATTGTTTACTGACCATATGTTCAATATGGATTACTCGCCTGAAAAAGGCTGGCACAACCCAAGAATCGAGCCTTACAAACCCATTGAAATGGACCCTGCCAGCATGGTGCTCCACTATGGACAGGGCGTTTTTGAAGGCATGAAAGCCTATAACACTGAATCTGGAGATATAAAACTTTTCAGGCCGCAGGAAAATTTCAAAAGACTTAATTTTTCAAATGAAAGGCTCCGCATCCCCAAGTTTGATGAAGATTTTTTGCTTCATGCTTTGAAGGAATTGATAAAAGTCGAAAAAGACTGGGTTCCCAAAGCTCCTGGAACATCTCTTTATA
>JAUCGE010000201.1:0-2913 GCA_030377965.1 Desulfobacterales bacterium HSG16 | reverse complement strand
GCCGACGGTAATTGCCACAGATCCTTTCTTAGGGGTTCGTGCTTCCCATACATACCGGTTTTTTATTATCTTGTCACCTGTAGGCGCTTATTACCCGGAAGGCTTCAATCCTGTAAAAATCTGGGTTTCAAATGAATATGTGCGGGCAGTTCGTGGAGGCGTAGGCAATACCAAAACTATGGGCAATTATGCAGCCAGCCTGTATGCCGCTGAGGTTGCTCATGAACAGGGATATTCACAGGTACTCTGGCTCGACGGCATGGAACTCAAGTACGTGGAAGAAGTTGGTGCCATGAACATCTTTTTTGTCCTGAACGGCGAGCTTGTGACCCCTGAATTGAGCGGCTCGATACTTCCCGGCATAACAAGAAATTCCGTTCTGCAACTGGCAAAACATTGGGGAATGACCGTTACGGAAAGAAAAATCTCGATAGATGAAATCATAGAGAATCATGAATCTGGAAAACTGACAGAAGTTTTCGGTTCTGGTACGGCTGCTGTTATATCGCCGGTAAATGAACTTAAATATGGAGAAAAGATCATAACCATAGGCGATGGCAAAGTCGGGCCTGTAGCAAATAAGATGTTTGAATCGATAAAGAATATTCAATACGGAAAAGCTGATGATCCCTTCGGCTGGGTTGAACAGGTATAATTTTCCTGAAAAAAAGGAGAGATAAAAATGGATAACAGGGGACAATGGGAAAGCAGGACATCTTTCGTACTGGCGGCTATCGGATCAGCCATCGGCCTGGGTAATATATGGCGATTTCCGTATATTTGTGCAAATAACGGCGGCGGAGCCTTTCTGGTAGCATTTCTCGTGGCTCTTGCCACAGCGGGAATTCCTATTTTGATCATGGAATTGTCTATGGGGCATAAATTTCAAAAAGCCGCAAGCGGAACTATGGCTTCTATCAAACCTAAATTCGAAATTCTCGGATGGATCGTCGTTGGCATAGCTTTTATCATCACAACTTATTATGCGGCGGTAATGAGCTGGGCCTTTAAATATCTCTGGGATGCTTTCTCCCTGGCATGGGGAGAGAATACGTCTGATTTCTTTTATAAAGACACCCTCGGACTGACATCCGGGCCGCTTGATTTCGGCGGAATTAAAATATCTTTGCTCATCGGACTTGTCCTTACATGGATTTCCATTGTTGCATGTATATGGAAAGGCCCTGAAACCGTTGGAAAAGTTGTTTACGCCACGGTTTTCATCCCCTGGATTATCCTGATTATCCTGGTTATACGGGGAGTCACCCTGGAAGGTGCTTCCGTTGGCTTACTGTATTATCTGAAACCCACTTTTTCCAAACTGCTGGAGGGTAAGGTCTGGCTTGCCGCATATACCCAGGTCTTTTTCTCCTTGAGTATCGGTTTTGCCATCATGTTTGCATACGGAAGTTACCTGCCTAAAAAGACCGAGCTTGTCACCAATGCCTATATCGTAGCATTAGGTGATTCCCTGACAGCTTTTTTCGGCGGACTCGCTGTTTTCGGCGCACTCGGATATCTTTCGACTCAGACCGGAACCCCTATTACCGAACTGAAGGCATCAGGCCCCGGACTTGCTTTCGTGGTATATCCAATGATCATAAATCAACTGCCCATGTTGAACACTCTCTTCGGCATCCTTTTCTTTCTCATGCTCCTGACTTTGGGCATTGATTCAGCCTTTTCCCTTGTGGAAGGTGTTGCAGCAGCGATCCGGGACAAATTCGGATGGTCCCACAAGGCAACCAATATAGGCACTGCCGCAGTCGGTTTTACCTTCGGCCTGCTCTTTATTTCAGGCGCTGGTCTGTACTGGCTCGACATAATCGATTATTTCATGAATTTTTTCGGCCTTGCGCTTGCTTGTCTGATAGAGTGCATTGTAATCGGATGGATTTTTAAGACCACCAATGTCATGAAGCATGTCAATGCAATGCCAGGTTTTAAAATAGGTAAGGTGTGGGAAATCATGATAAAATTTGTTGCACCTGTTATATTGTCTGCATTGCTGCTCACAGAGATTATTGCAAGAATCAAGGCTCCCTACGAAGGGTATCCGAGGGCAGCTGAATTGATGGGCGCATCTGTCATGTTTGTAATTATCCCGGTCGCCGCTTTTATTATGACAAATGCTAAAGCAAAAACGGAAAGCGAAACACCTGATTGATGCTGAAAATAAGTTGAACCAATCGTTCCCACGTTTAGCGTGGGAACGAGAAAAGCAACTCCCAGCCTGGAGTACCTGACCATATATTTCAGGGAATCAGCGCTTTTGAGGATGGCGGAGTCTATGCTCGCTTTTTCATTATGTTCACTCGTAAATGACTGATTATTCTGCCAAATATATAGGTCAACACTTATAGACTTATCCGCGAAAAAGTGGTTGTTTCCATTTTGGAACTACCCACTCAGCATGGCGCTATTAAAGAAAAGACACAAACAAACAAGACAAAATTTTATAACCTTGATGCTATAATAGCGGTTGGTTATCGGGTAAACTCAAAAAGAGCGACACAATTCAGAATTTGGGCAACACAAGTTTTAAAAGAGTTTGTCATAAAAGGCTACACAATGGATGTGGAGAGATTGAAAAATCCAAAGCCAATTTTTGGACAAGATTATTTTCAAGAATGCCTTTTTGCAGTTCAATCAAAAAGATATTTTACATAATGCAGGGAAAGTAACGGCTGCAATTGCAAAAACTTTTGCAGAGAGTGAATTTGAAAAATACCGTCCCGTTCAGGATAAACTTTTTGAGAGTGATTTTGATAGAGAGGTAAAAAAAATGATAGAAGCCATAGTTCCGCTTGCGGCTTTTTGAAATTTATGCCCCATAGACAATTCCATGATCAAAATAGGAATTCCCGCTGTGGCAAGAGCCACGAGAAATGCTACAAAAAAGCCTCCGCCGCC
>JAUCGE010000200.1 GCA_030377965.1 Desulfobacterales bacterium HSG16 | reverse complement strand
CCAGCAAACAATAAAGGTCATCATCATCACTTAAAATCGGGAAGCCGTGTTTATTTTTCTTTTTGGGGGGATTTGTCTTTTTAATTTGTGGCTGTAATTTTCTATTTTCTTTTTTAAAACTCGGCTTATCAAGAGATTCTTTTATATGCTTTGAGGGAAAATGGCGTTTCTGCTCTTCATCTGAAACAGAATCAATGCCGAATGCTTCATAAAGATCATCATGTTCGTGAAAAATTGGGATACCATGTCGATTTTTTTCCAGAGATTTATTTTTTTTTTTCATTATTCCATCAAACAGACTTTTTATATTTTCCATCATCACAGATATGCACAGGCAGAAGATTCATCTTTTTTGCAGATAATCGAAAAATAAGGGTTTCCCAATAAATAAAATACCCGATATGGCAGGGCGGGTTGTTCCGTCCCGCCATCTTTTGGCGGCGAAGCATGGCAGATTTTAAAAATATCAATTTTTGTTTTTAATGCAGATAATTATCATTAATTTGAATCTGGAAAAAGAGATGTGATTTTGAAGCGAACCACATCCACAAGCCCCTTATCCGTGATTTTGAGTTCTGGAATTACAGGCAGCGCCAGAAAAGATAAAATCATAAAAGGGTCATTCAATGTCGATCCGAAATCTGCTGCAGTCTGTATCAGGCTATCCATCCCTGACTTTACCTCTGAAACAGGACGATCTGACATGAGGCCAGCAATCGGCAGGGCAAGGCGCTCTATGACACTGCTGTCATCATCACTCTCCCCCATTGAAACTGCTGCCATACCGCCGCCCATTGAAACAATCTCTTTCAATACGGCTTTCATATCTTTGTCATGAACACCCACAATAATGATATTATGTGAATCATGGGCCACACTTGATCCAAGCGCGCCTTTTTTCAACCCGAACCCTTTGACAAATCCTGTGGAAAAACTGCCTGTTCCCTTATGCCTTTCGATAACCGCAATTTTTAGAATATCCTGATCAATATCGGATACTGCCAGACCGTTTTCCTTTTTTATTTCCATGATCTTATGATTTGTAATAATTTGCCCTGGCACGATTTCAATTACACGGGCCTTTGAGCCAGTTGCCGGAATCGATAGATCAAATTCTTTCCTGCCAGCATTCATCGTGTTTTTTATCTTGGTTTGCACAGGCCGTCTGATATCCGGCAGGATTTTTTTATTTTCAGCAACCTGCACACCTTTGCAAAAAACTGTTTCAGCTTCTGGTTTTTCCAGTTTTGAAAAAATGACAAGATCTGCCTGCTTGCCAGGAGCTATACCGCCAAGATGCTCAAGACCGAAATAAAGTGCGGGATTTAAAGTGGCTATTTTTATGGCCATGACAGGATCTATGCCTTTTTGAATAGCTTTTTCAATCATGAAATCAATATGCCCTTTTTCGATCAGATCATTTGGATGTCGGTCATCGGTACACCACATGATCCGTGATGCTGTATGGGCATTTACCAGGCCTGCAAGCTGATCCAGATTTTTTGCTCCTGTACCTTCCCGGATCATGATATACATGCCTCTTGAAAGTTTTTCTTCCGCTTCTTTCCGGGTTGTGCATTCATGATCACTTGAAATTCCGGCTGCAATATAGGCATCAAGTTCCTTGCCGGACAATCCAGGCGCATGGCCATCTACAGGTTTTCCGGCATTTTGAGCATCGCCTATCTTTTTCATCACATCCAGATCGGTATGAATTACGCCGGGATAATTCATCATTTCACCAAGAGCGACCACGCTTTCATCTTTTAAAAAAGGTTGAAGAGACCGGGCATCCAGTGCTGCTCCCGCAGTCTCCATGAAAGTAGCAGGCACACATGAAGGCAGGCCGAAATAAATATTCATGGGCTGATTCCGTGCAGATTCGATCATATAGGAAAGCCCCTCTGTTCCCAGAACATTGGCGATTTCATGAGGATCAGCCACGACCGTAGTGGTTCCACGGGCCAGAACAGTTCTGGCAAACTCACTGACATCTGTCATGGAACTTTCTATATGAACATGAGCGTCGATAAATCCAGGAGCCACATACCTGTTTTCAATATCGATTATTTTTTTTGCATCATATTCTCCGAAACCAACTATATAACCTTTGAATATGGCAATATTATGTTTTCGAATTTGTCCGGAAAACACATCGACAACATTACAGTTTTTGAGAAGCAGATCCACTTGCCCGATTCCACCTGCCGCTTTTACGATATCGATTTTGTCCATTTGAACTTTGTTCATGCAAATGTTATCCATGAAAAATCCCCTCTGCAATGGAAGCTGTTCTGTCCATTACTTCATCAATATCAAAGGTTGTAATCTTTCGATTTTCCACAATCATTCGGCCTGCAACCATCACATCACGGACAACAGCACCAGCTCCAGAATATACAAGGTGAGAAACAGGAGTGTACAAGGGGGTCATATGAGCAGCATTGGTGTCAATAATGATCAGATCAGCATCTTTGCCAGGTTCTATAGAACCGATACGGTCATCAAGCCCTATAGATCGCGCTCCTTCTATAGTAGCTAATTTCAGTACAGATGCCGCATCAAGGACAGTCGGGTCAAGGCAATTGACCTTTTGAATTTTCGAGGTCATATCCATCTCCTGAAACATATCAAGATTATTATTGCTTGCACATCCATCCGTACCAAGCCCCACCCGGATACCTGCATCTATAAAGCCCTGAACAGGCGCTATGCCGGAACTCAGCTTCATTTCACTTTCAGTGGCTATGGATATGGCCGATCCATGTCCTGAAATCAATTCAATATCTTTGGGGTCTACCCAGACTGCATGGACAAGAAGGGTTTTTTCATCAAGTATGCCAAGATCGTCAAGATACCCGACAGGAGTTTTATTGTGTTCTTCACGGGTCTGTAACCTCTCTGTCCTTGTTTCCGCTGCATGAATCTGGAAAAGAATATCTTCAGATACAGCCGTTTCCTTTGCTTTGACCAGGGTTTTTGCAGAACAGGTATATGGAGAGTGACAAAAAATCGAAGGGTAAATCAGTGGATATTTATTTTTCCACTTTTTTACATAATCTGCCGCTGTCCGGACATTTTCTTCAGGATCAGGTACTCCGGGGGCAGGAAAATCTATGACACCATGACCCAGGACAGCGCGTATACCTGCTTTATGTACTGCCTTTGCTACCTCATCTTCGATAAAATATCCGTCGCAGCAGGTAGTGGTTCCAGAAAGCATCATTTCCCCGCAGGAAAGAAGAGATCCGTATCGAACACTTTCATGATTGATATGTTTCGCTTCTGCCGGAAACATATAATCGTTGAGCCATTCCATAAGGGGCAGATCATCAGCGAGTCCTCTGAAAAGAGACATGGGCAGATGAGTATGAGTATTGATCAGCCCGGGCATAACTATTCCTCCACAAGCATCTATAAGACGATGTGCATCTGGAAGCGGTGCGTTATCTGTCATGGGCCTGACTTCCAGAATCGTCTGTCCTCCGATACACACCATACCTCTTTCGATGATATCGAATTCGGGATTCACCGTAACAATCAAACCATTATATATTACCGTATCAAACTTCATAGTCAGAACTCCGTTTACAGGTCACAGGGTCGGCATTGAACAACGCCACAATTTTTATTCTGTACAAAGTACCTATTCTGTATAACTATCTAAAATTTCGGTGATTTCATCCAGAACACGGCTTGCACCTTTAAAATTGAATATATCGACATGATCATGAAGATTTTTTAACTCTTTCCTGATCACAGGATAATCAAGGTTTTCTCTGTTCGATTCCAAAAACAATTCGGCCTTTGGATTATTGCTTTTCAAAAGCCGCGAGAGTTCGGATAATACAGCTTTCATCTCCGAATAATCGAAATCCGGTTTTTCATTATTTTTTTCATTCCTGTCCATATGCAGGGTTTCTATTTTTTCTTTACCTGATTTTAGCTCTGGTTCGAGTTCCATTCTGAGTTCTGGTCCAATAATTTTTTTTACAGATTCCATAACCAATTCGAATTCCTGTCTGAATTTTGTAATAAGCAAAGACAGTTCCTGTCCATTTTTCAGACCATATTCAAGTTTCGAACATGCCTGAAACAGATCCTGTGCTGCAAGGTTTCCAGAAACTCCTTTTATATCATGGATATACATGGAAAATGCCTTGATATCTTTTGGCATAAATCCTGATCCGCTATCTGATAAATATTCGTCCAGAGTATCGGCATAATTCTTGAGAAACTCTTTGAACAGCTTTTTTAAAAGGTTCTTATTTCCTGAAAGACGTGCAAGACATTCATGGACATCAATTCCTGGATAATTTTCCAGAGTATGACACAAATCCTGATCCGCATTTTCGCTTTCATCTTCATATAATTCACAACTTCGGTCCAGATTTTTTATATTGGCTTTTTTGTTTTCATCATCGTTTTTCTCTTCTGTGTCACAATGTCTGATATATTTTGCCAGCACACTGAATAATCGATCAGTTGTCACAGGTTTTGCTATGTAATCATTCATCCCGGATTTTATACATTTTTCTTTATCCTCTTTCATGGAATTGGCACTCATGGCAATCACCGGCAATTGCTTGAGATCTGAAATCTGCCTGATTTTCCTGGCTGCTGCAAAGCCGTCCATCTCAGGCATCTGTAAGTCCATCAGAACCGCATCATAGGATGCAGTACCAAGCATATCAAGCGATTCCTTTCCATTGGATGCGATATCGACAGATATATCAGCCATTTCCAGAATTTCTTTTGCGACTTGCTGATTGATGATATTGTCTTCGACAAGAAGAATTTTTGACCCTCTTATTTTTTCTTCACATATCCTGGACTCTATTTCCTTCTCATCTGTCTCATTTTCATCTGTCTCCTTCTCATCTGTCTCATCCACTTCCTGCAAGCTGCTTTCATAATCCTGTATTACGCACTCTTTATTCTGTCCATTATCCATTGCACCCTGCACCTTGGAATTAAAATCATGTCCAAGTCCGAAACCGGTTTTAAGAAAAAATGTGCTTCCCTTTCCTGGTATGCTTTCACACCAGATTTTTCCGCCGATTATTCTGGCAAGCCGTCTGCATATAACCAGCCCAAGGCCAGTGCCGCCGTATTTTCTGGTAGTGGAGCTATCGGCCTGTGTAAAAGATGAAAAAAGATGGGGTATCAGATTAGTTTCAATGCCTATACCGGTATCTTTTATTGAAAAAAGCAGCCAAATCTTATCGTTTTTGTTTCGGAGTTTGAAAACCCGAATTGTTATTTCACCTTGATCAGTAAATTTAAAAGCATTGCCTGTCAGGTGAGTAAGAATCTGCTCAATGCGGCCAGCATCACCAATCAAATTGGCAGGAATTTTGTCATCGATTTCAACCGTCCATTTCAATTGTTTCTGTACAATTTTTCCATAGAATATATCAGAAATCCGATCTACAATCTTCTGTATGTCGAAGACAGAATGTCGAATTTCCATCCGGCCAGCTTCGATTTTCGAAAAATCAAGAATGTCAGTTACTATTTCAAGAAGACATTTTGACGATTGTTCTATTTTTTTCAGATAATCTGACAATACTATATCAGGATTCGATTTCAAGGCCAGCATGGTAAGACCGACAATAGCATTTATCGGGGTCCTTATTTCATGGCTGATATTTGCCAGAAATTCATTTTTAGCGATAGCTGCTGCTTCCGCAACCTCTTTTGAAGCGTTCAGTTCCGCTTGAATTTTTCTTCCCTCTTTTATTTCAATAGACAGGAGAAGATGACACCTTATTCTGGAGAGGAGTTCGTCTTTTAAAAAAGGTCTGGTAATATAATCGTTCGCGCCTGCATTGAACACTTCTACAAGATCTTCCGCTCGGTTTTTTGCCGTACTCAGGATAACTGGAAGTTCTGCTGCTGAATACATTTCTCTGATCTTACGGCAAACATCAAAACCCGAAATTCCGGGCATTACAGCATCTATCAAAACCAAGTCTGGCTTGAAGATACTTTGAATGATTTCAAGGGCTTTTGCTCCGTTGTCAGCTTGAATAACAGAATATTCTTCTGTGGAAAAACAGGCATCCAAAACCTGCATATTGATAGATTTATCATCTACGATCAGGATCTGAAACTTGTCTGTGTTGGTCTGCTTTTTTTTCTGACAGGGAATCAAAATATCCGATCTGGTCTGGGAAACAGGGATATTATCATCCCTTTCAGCCGACTGATATCCTGACTTCTCTTTGCCTGTTGCCTGATTTTTATTCTGGGTCATGGGAAAAAATTTTTCTCTTTTTTTCCGGAAATCTTTATAATTCATCTTTCCAGGCAGATTTCCAGGCAGCCATGCAGTAATCAATACAAAGAATGAGGAACATAACACGGAAATAACTACAATCATGATCCCGTCATTGTAACTGGCGATGGTATAAATCATCGACATGGTAAGCAGTAAAAACAATATGATCGAAAAAACAATATCGAACCGAATGCCTGTTTTTTCCGTGCTGGATTGAAACATCTTTTTATTTTTCATCATTTAAAATCCGTAATCTTCAATTTGTTCAACATGTTTCTTAAAGTACTCAAACATTAAA
>JAUCGE010000199.1 GCA_030377965.1 Desulfobacterales bacterium HSG16 | reverse complement strand
CGTATTCAAATACAGAATGAGCTTCGTCAATCAAATAGACCCGGTAATGGTAATCCAAGAACTCAAATTTTCAAAGAGCAGCGAGAAAATTCTTCACATGCAAAAACCTAACCGGACACTACTGATTGCAACTCGGATTTTTTACATTGGAAATATTTCAGAACAAACTTACAAAAATAATTTTTGGAGATACGCCAGATGCCCTTGATGCTCAAGTCGAGGATGAATCGATAGACCTTATTTTTGCTGATCCACCATACAATATCGGAAAAAAATTTTCCAATTTCAAAGACAAATGGATCAATGACAAAGATTACGCAGAGTGGTGTCAATCATGGATTGATATCTGCATAAAAAAATTAAGCAATACTGGTTCCATGTACTTGATGACAAGCACCCAGGCAATGCCATATTTGGACTTGTATATCAGAAACAAACTTACCATCCTATCCCGCATAGTGTGGTCATACGACAGTTCCGGGGTTCAGGCAAAAAAATATTACGGCTCATTATGGGAGCCGATCCTGTTTTGTGTAAAAAACAAAAATAACTATACCTTTAATACAGACGATATCCTCATTGAAGCAAAGACCGGGGCAAAGCGAAAGCTTATTGATTATCGAGGTCTGGAGCCCAAACCATATAACACAAAAAAAGTACCAGGAAACGTCTGGCAGATAAATCGGGTCAGATATAGAATGGGCGAATACGAAAAACATCCTTCACAAAAACCGGAAACACTGCTGGAACGAATCATATTGGCAAGTTCAAACGAAGGCGATCTTATCCTTGATCCATTTTCAGGCACGTTTACAACCTGTGCTGTGGCTCAAAAACTCAATAGAAAATCAATAGGTATCGAATCTCAAGAAGAATATTTGAAAATTGGACTGCGGCGTTTGAATATGGTCAAAGAATATAATGGAAAAAAGGAACGAAAATGAATACAATCAATATCGTACAAAAAATATATAAAACATTTTCAGAAAAAATACACAAAGGGAAAATCCCGATTTTTCTTAAACCGCCTTCATTGATCGGCACGGTTCAAGATGATCCCTTTGATTGCTGGATTGGAGATGAGATAAAGAAAGATAACCCATCACTGGAAGTTTTCCATGCAGGCAAATTGACGACTCCTGATATTGTCCTGCGCCATAAACCGAGTAACGCAATTCTCGGCATTGAAGTTAAAAAATTGATTCAGAAGGCAAGTGGAAAAGATCCGAGAGGGCTTACTCTCGACTATAACAGTTGCCTTCCATGTGGCAAAAGCCTGATTAAAATCGGTTCGGATACGGTTGAAATTCCCTGTTTTTATCTGTTTGCCCTGCTTAGTGAAGACAGTACATCAATTGTCACATCCATAATAATGGACGGCGATTTTTTAAACTATGATTTTGAACTCCATAAAGAAGCAAAATACGCAAATAAAAGTGAATACAAGCATGGGCCATATGGTGAAGGTTCAGTCCGTCATCGCAGGATGTACACTTACCCAAATCCTTTAAATTACAAACTTGCCTTTTTTCATCTTCGACATATTTTAGTTATAAAAAAACACGATCTGACAAATTTCACAAATACGCCTCCATGCACGGAGTTGATTGTTCGAGATGATAAATATGACAATTCGTTTCAATATGTGGTTATTGATAAAACAAATCAATCCCCGCTCCCTCTTGAACAACTGCCCGTAAGGCATGATATTTTTCGGGCATGTAAAGACAGAAAGCCTAAAAACAGAACCGCTTCAATGCCTCAGATACCGGTCTGAAACAATGCCTGAATTAATAGAAAAAGATTTTCCTTTTGCCGACCTTTCTCTCATTGCCGAACGCGAGTCCTGGCGAAAGGAGATATACAGGCCGGTTTATTACATACATAAATGGTGGGCAAAAAGGCTGGGTTCAGTTTTTCGCGGGATACTTCTGGGAGCCTGTCTGGATGATAAACATGATTTTTGGAAAAAATTTTACCAGAAGAATAACTTTAAAAATATAACTGTTTTTGATCCATTCATGGGAAGCGGTGTGACATTAGGAGAAGCGATCAAACTCGGATGCAGAGTAATCGGACGTGATATCAACCCTGTTGCTTTCCTGGCTTGTAAAGCTTCCATGTCCGAGTATAGTTTAAATGAAGTATATTCTACGTATAAAAAAATTGAAAGAGAGTTATCATCGACTCTACTCAGCTATTTTAAAACCAAAACTTCCGATGGTAAAGAAGCTGTTGTTCTTTATTATTTCCTTGTTAAAATTGTACCTTGTCCAGAGTGTAAGAAGGATATCGAGCTTTTCAAAAAACGTATTTTTTCAAAAAACGCAGTGCCGAAAAAAAATCCGACTGCCCGTTCGATTTGTCCGGGATGTGGGGCTATAAATTTAACTGTTTATAATTCTGAGAAAATCGAGTGTGATGAATGCAGAACAGTTTACAACCCACAGAAAGGATCGATCAAAGGCCCTTTGGTGACATGTGATGGGTGCGGCCAGTCCTTTCGTTTGGTTGATAGAATGAAAACTCTTTCCGGCCCTCTTGATTTTAAACGCTATGCAAAAATAATTTTAACAGACGATGGGAAAAAATCTTACTGCAGAATGAACAGTTTCGATCATAAACTCGAAAAAAAGATAGCATCCGAATATGCTGAAATAAGCTCAAATTTTCCAAGAGTTTTAATTCGACCTGGATATAACACAAACCAAATACTTAAACACAATTATACTCACTGGCACGAACTCTTTTCTGCCAGACAATTGATATGTATATCCAAACTGATGACTTCAATACGACAAATTCGATCAAAAAAAATGAGGCTGTTGTTTGCCTGCTTATTTTCCGGAGTCCTGGAGTTCAACAATCTATTTGCATCTTTTAAGGGTGAAGGAACCGGGGCTGTACGGCATATGTTCTCACATCATGTATTGAAACCTGAATCAATGCCTCTTGAGGCTAATATCTGGGGTACTTTAAAATCGTCAGGGTCATTTTCAACTCTATTTAAGTCACGGGTCATAAAAGCGATTGAATATAAATCAAACCCTGGCGAAATACGATTGATCTCAGGTAAAAGTTCTAAAATAAAGGGAATCAACCATCCATTATCGATAAAGGTCGTTGATAATTATTCTGAATTTTTTGGGCGTAATAAAACGGCATATATCAGCCAGGGAGATTCGGCCTGCACGGATATTCCCGATAAATCTATCGATATGGTTGTAACCGATCCTCCTTTTTTCGACAATATTCATTATTCGGAACTCGCAGACTTTTTCTACTATTGGTTAAATCAAATCCTGGAATTTTCCGATACAAAAACAAGCAGATCAAAAAACGAAGTTCAAAATACTGATGCCGATCTTTTTACAAATAAGCTGATATCAGTATTTATGGAATGCCACCGTGTGCTGAAAAGCAAAGGGTTATTTATATTCACTTATCACCATTCCCGTCATGAGGGTTGGTCGGCAGTTCATCGCGGCATAAGAAATTCAGGTTTTATCTGCCAGCAGGCATACCCTGTAAAAGCTGAGATGTCGGTTTCCATGCCTTTAATGAAAGCGACATCTCCTATTCATTTAGACCTTGTTCTTGTTTGCAGAAAAGAGAACGATTCAAAGAATCATTTTGATATTTCCGATCCTGTAAAAGCTGCGATAAATGATACGAAAAATTCGATTTTTGCACTGAAATCGCGCAAAATCAAAGTCTCACCTGGAGATGCAAAAGTCATTCTGATGGGTCGTTTTCTGTGTGAAGCCCATAAAATGAGGAACCTTGAAAATGAAGAAAAGTTTCTTCAAAAAATAGAAATCAATATTGATGAATACGTCTCTGAAGCAATGAAGGCCAAAAGCGAAGTGTTTTATAAAACACCGGCTGTCGAGCAGTTGAGCCTTTTCGAATGCACTGAAAATGGTTGATAAGGAAATTATGATTCACGAGTTTCCCATTTGAATATCGATACTTGAAGCACCTGCCGATAAGTAGTCATGGGCATGTTCCGGTTCGATATTTTCTTCCATATTATCATGCTTTTGTTCCGGTTTCACTTCGATTTCCCGCTCCAGGGAATGTTCAACACGGGCTACAAATGCCTGGAGATTCATTCTCAAAGGTTTTATCTGTTCTTCTCTGATGCGCCTTGCCTGCTCTGCTATCTCAAGACGTTCTTTACGGCTTTTTTTCAGGTCAGCTTCCACCTGCTGTCTGCGTTCTTCAAAAATCTGACGGGGCTTGTTTACCGCTGCCAGAAAAACGTGTTTGTATAATTGTCTAATATTTGCGGAAAAACGCCTGAACTCTTTTTTGACATCATCCCGAATTTCGTAAAACAGGGTTGCGAAAGCAGGCTCCAGCTTGTTTCTTATTTCATCCATCATGCTGTCTTTGATTACTCCGCGTGTTAAAAATATGATGATAATATTAATCAGTACCACCACTGCCGAGGCTATTGCCATCCACATGAGTCTGCTTATCAATACAAATATTGCTACGAGAATACCTGATGACGCGGTAACGATACCGGTCAGGGAACCGGCTGCGACAAGGATATTGTAGCGGACATTATCGAATAACTGACTTTCTTCAAGTTCTTTGAAGATTTTTTCATTGTCGAATTCCAGGTTTCCTGAAAATTCCGGGATGCCGATACCGGAAAGAAGATTTATTTCAGGCAGGGCCGAACGATCCCAGATCTCTTTGAGTTCTCTTCCTACTGACTGAATTTTTGACACTACTCGATCCTGATAAACCTTGTTTCTGCCGTCTTTTATTTCAACTATCCAGGAATTTATGGTTTCTTTGAAAGCACTGTCTATTTCTTCCCGGATAATGCCTGTTATCTGGTCCTTTAATTTCTTACGATTGAACAACAGAATCGATACCTTGTTGGACTTGATTGCATCTTTGTAAATTCTGCGGGTCACGGTTTCGCAAAGGTCGTCTTGTCTTGATTCAAGCCTCTCCCATATGTCGTCTGCAAGCCAGTGGTCAGGGCCTTTTTCATCCAGCCGGGATATTGCTCTTACAGAATCTATTTTAAATTTTTCAAGCTCTTTTTCCACCATATTGACCTGATCGCGAAACTCTTTTTCCCGGCGGTTGGCGGTATTCTCACGACTTTTCAGCGACCCTTCCGCTTCGAGAAGACAATTTGCGGCAAGTTGGGACCCGTTATCTATCAGGATTGATCTGGCCTTTTTCCGGATCACTCTCTGATCTGCCATAATCATGAGCCGGTCAAGTCCGCTCACCTGTCTTACCCATGCAGTTGTATCTTTTATATTTTGAGCTGCATCTGCGTCTTCATCCGCATCAAGAATAGCCATCTGGCGATTGATAACCTTTTCAAGTTTTTTATTTACATCGCTGCCCCCGTTTCCCTGTATGATTCTTTGCTGGGTAAAGGTGTCGAGACGACCTTTTTTCAATCTCTGCAACTGAATGGAGCGAAGGGACAGGAGAGCATGAAACATGGCAAAATCGCTGTCTTCAATGGCAAAGCCCTTGTTTTTAAGCTGGGTGATGCTTGAATTCATGATTCGCAGGCTGTCATTGAGAGTATGGCTTCGCATGTTGCATCCGTAAAACAGTTTATATTCCATACCGTTCTGACGGATGAACTGCAGGGCTCTCAAGTCGGATAATTTCATGGTTCTTGAGCCGTCGAACATATACAGAATCGCATCTGCGTCGAACATGGCTTTTCTGGCTACTTCCGTATCCCATCTGCTTGCAAAAAGGCCGGGACAATCGACCATGACGCATCCGAGCCTGCCCAGGTTTCGGGAATGAATTTTTACATCTACACGCCTGATGAAAACGAAAAGTATCTCCTCCGGGTCAAACCTGTCAGGATTTTTCTTGATCCAGCGTTCTTCCCAGTCAGCGGGAAAAACGATGAGCCTGCCAATCTCTTCAGGGGAAAATTTCTCTTTTGTTCGAAATTTTTTTATTACTTCATCCTGATAAAATCTCACTATTATGGCAGCAGCCCGCAATATATCCAGAAAACCTTTCTGCTCCGGATCATAGCCTGCCTTGTTCCGGGCAAACACCTGCCATTCCTGATTCACGGCTTCTGCAACTATTTTTCTGTCCTGACTGTTTTCAAGGTCTATGAGGTCTTTCAGATCATCGGCATTGGTTTTTTCGAATCGATCTGGATAAAGACTCTGGAGATGAGGCAGCAATAGATCCGAAAACCCGATTACAAGCTCCTGCTGTGTTCGCCATTCCACCCGTGCGGATTCTTCTTCTGCCGGATCGGATATATTACGGGCAGAAACGATACAACCGCTTGTTTTTATGCCTGATCCTGAAGGACTCAGCTCCCGGCCATCACAAAATGCGTTGAATGTTGTGGATTTTCCGCCTTGAAACTCGCCTGCCAGTACTATTTCGAACTGATTTTCGAGGGCTTTCCTGCAGATTCGGGAAAGTCTTTCCCTTGTATCCAGGTTGACAGAATCGAGCAGAACTGCTCTTTCAAGCAGTCTGACAAGTTCATCCCTCAGATTTTTGAAGAACGCAGACAGCAGGTGGAAGCTGACCTGAAAAAAAGCCGTAAAGAACGTCTTGAGATAG
>JAUCGE010000198.1 GCA_030377965.1 Desulfobacterales bacterium HSG16 | reverse complement strand
AAATACCCAAACAGCCTATGCCGGAGCAGAAACCGGAAATCAGAAGACGTAATTTTAAAGAGGTTCCGACAGGATATACGGTTGAGATGGCTACGGAAGAAGCAAAAAGATGTATCCAGTGCAAAAAGCCATCATGTGTTACCGGGTGTCCTGTGGAAGTCGATATTCCAGGGTTTATCAACCTGATAAAAGAAGGTGATTTTATCGGTGCTGCCAGAAATCTGTGGACAAAAAACAGCCTGCCTGCTGTCTGCGGGCGGGTCTGTCCCCAGGAAATTCAGTGTGAAGGCAAGTGTATTATCGGTAAAAAAGGTGACCCTGTTGCCATAGGAAATCTGGAAAGATTTGCAGCCGATTACGCCAGGGAAAATGGAAAAGGGGAGTTACCTCCGAAGGCTTCACCCAATGGAAAGAAAGTTGCTGTTGTAGGATCAGGCCCGTCCGGTCTTACCGTAGCTGGTGATTTGATTCTTAAGGGGTATGAAGTCACCGTAATGGAAGCATTTCATGAGCCTGGAGGTGTACTTGTTTATGGAATCCCTGAATTCAGACTGCCGAAAGAGATTGTCTTTGATGAAGTCTCATTTATGGAAAAACTGGGCGTAAAACTCGAGCGTAATGTGGTCGTGGGCAGAACAGTTTCAGTGGATGAATTATTTGAACAGGGTTATGACGCTGTCTTTCTCGGTGTGGGAGCAGGACTTCCCAGATTTTTGAATATTCCAGGGGAAAGCCTTGTAGGAGTCATGTCGGCAAATGAATACCTGACTCGTGCCAATCTCATGAAAGCATATCTCTTCCCGGAATATGACACTCCTATTATAAAAGGAAAGAACGTTGCTGTGTTTGGGGCTGGAAATGTGGCAATGGACTCGGCTCGTACAGCAATGAGGCTGGGAGCAGACAGTGTATCCATAGTTTACCGCAGGTCCAGGGCTGAAATGCCTGCAAGGGCTGCCGAAATACATCATGCCGAAGAAGAGGGAATTGAATTTCACCTTCTCACCAACCCAGTCAGATTCATAGGAAATGACAAGGGCAGAATAACCGGCATGGAATGCCTTTCGATGGAACTTGGAGAGCCGGACGAATCCGGTCGCAGACGGCCTGTTATTATTGAAGGGTCGGAATTTCAAAAAGAGTGTGATCTGGCTATCATAGCGGTGGGGGCCAATGCTAATCCGCTTTTGACACAATCCACAAAGGGCCTTGAGTTGAACCAGTGGGGTTATATCGTTGTGCAGCCTGAAACAGGAAAGACAAACAAGAAGGGCGTATGGGCAGGCGGTGATATCGTGACAGGGTCAGCAACCGTAATTCTTGCAATGGGCGCTGGCCGTCAAGCGGCAAATTCCATTCATGAACACCTGACCTGGGGCTGGTAAATACCTGTGCATTAATTTCATACCATTTTTCCTTAGTCATTTTTTTGATAAGAGGAGTTGCTTGGTGGATCACGAATTTTTCATGAACATGGCAATAGATGAGGCCCAAAAAGCGGCACTGGAAGATGAAGTTCCTGTGGGTGCGGTACTTACGGATGAAACCGGACAGGTAATAGCCGCAGCCCATAACCGCACAATCAGCTTATGTGATCCCACAGCTCATGCGGAAATTCTCGCATTGAGACAGGCTGCAAAAAGTATGAACAATTACAGACTGCCAGGTGTTTTTATCTATACCACCATTGAACCATGCATGATGTGCATGGCAGCAATGGTTCATGCAAGGGTTTCCTTATTGGTATTTGGCGCACGGGATACAAAATGGGGGGCTGCCGGATCATTGTATAATTTTTGTGCAGATTCTCGTTTGAATCACCGGATCAGCGTGATTTCAGGTGTTTGTGAAAATGAATGCCGGGATATGATCACAGACTTTTTCCGCGCTAAAAGGCGAAAAACCATTGCAAACGGTTGAAAAACAGCGTAAATAGAAATGTTTTTTTAATTTAATTTAAGGAGAAGATATTGTGTCCAATGTCATAATAGTCGGTACTCAATGGGGAGATGAAGGCAAAGGGAAAATCGTCGATCTTCTGGCGGAACATGCAGATGTTGTCGTTCGCTTTCAGGGCGGTAACAATGCTGGTCATACGATGGTTGTCGATGGTGAACAGTTCATAAGCCATCTTGTTCCTTCTGGAATCCTGCAGAAAAAGACCTGCCTTATAGGCAACGGCATGGTTGTCGATCCGGAAGTGCTGAAAGAAGAAATCGATTATCTGAAAGAAAAAGGGATTGATGTTGGGCCAGAAAAGCTGAAAATTTCAGAGCGGGCTCATCTTATCATGCCGTACCACAAGCTTGTGGACAATGCCCGTGAAAAGATGAAAGGTGATGGAAAAATAGGAACCACCGGGCGGGGAATCGGTCCATGTTATGAAGATAAAGCCACTCGCAGGGGAATAAGATTCGTGGATCTTTTAGATGGTGAAACCTTTGGGGAAAAGGTCAGAACCATTCTGGATGAAAAAAATTTTTACCTTAAAAACTATCATCAAGCTGATACTCTTGACCCGGAACAGGTCATAGATCAATATTCCGAATTCAGAGAAATTTTTGCATCCTATGTGGAAAATGTATCTGTTTTTATTTATGATTCCATGAAAAACGGAAAGCAGGTGCTGTTCGAAGGGGCTCAGGGTACACACCTTGATATTGATCACGGCACATATCCTTTTGTGACATCATCAAGCACCCTTTCTGGAAATGCCTGTTGCGGTTCGGGAATTGGACCTGTCGAAATTTCAGGTGTGATCGGCATTGTAAAAGCATACACCACACGGGTGGGTCAGGGACCCTTTCCGACTGAATTAACAGATGATATCGGAGATATTATACAGAAAACAGGTGCTGAATTCGGCGCAACGACTGGAAGGCGAAGGCGTTGTGGATGGCTTGATGCCATAATCGTCAGAAATGCTGTGAGACTTAACAGCCTGACTGGTCTTGCCATAACCAAACTTGATGTCTTAGACGGTCTTGATGACATAAAGATATGCACGGCATATGAATATCGAGGAGAAATCCTGAAAGATTTTCCGGCAAGCCTCGATGTACTGGCCGAATGCAAACCGATATATGAGACTCTGCCCGGTTGGAAGGAAGATATTTCAAATATCCGAACTTATGAGCAATTGCCTGATAAAGCGAGAGCATATCTTATGCGCGTTGAAGAATTGATGGAAACCCCTGTTCAAATGATATCGGTAGGTCCGGGACGGGATCAGACCATTACTCTTAAAAACCCTTTTGCGTAAGCTTAAATCAGGATGGCAAAAAAACATGTGAAGTGAAAGGAAAAAATGACTTTACAGGATGTGATAGATGATATTCATGCTCTTTATGACGATTTGAGAGTTTATGAGAGGAAATACGGTATTCTCTCGGAAACATTTTATGAATTGTATATAAACGGCACGGAACCCGACAATGACGACTGGGTATTAGACTGGTCAGACTGGGCGGGAGCCTATAAACTTCTGATTCGCAGGCAGGAACAGTATCGTAATACTGTTCATTCTTTGCAAAAAGAGCAGTCGTCACCCCTGACTAATTTGATAAGCAGAGCATCACGCCATGAACCCATTCAGATCGCTTCGTGATTATGAAGAATTCGTATACACTGTCCGTCAGATTTTTCCATCTGTGAAAAATTCTGATCTTGTGGTTATCCCGAGAGGACGATTGACAGCGGTGCTGTGTCATCCAAATGATCCTTTTTTACAGAGTTCGCACCCTCATCACAAACATATTCCGCCGAATATCAAAAGCAACCGTATTCCTGCACCTTTGCTAAGTTTCACACAGCCGAATCTTCCTGTGTTTATTCAGGAAATTGAGGAACTTGTCAGGAATGAAAAGCCAGTCTGACCCACAAGGATTGAACTGATTTGCCATGCCCATAATCCGAAAAAGACCCAACTGTGATGCAGGCAGGTCAGATTCAATCCATTTTTTATCAAAAATCGCTTACAAGCGCTGCTATGCGTAATTTCAGATTAATAATTTCGCGGGAGAGGACAGCAGAGTCCGCTGAAAGGCGCTTGTCCTGGCAAAGGCCAATTATCAAAATGTTAAGATGCTCCATATATGCCAGATTCAATGCTGCCTTACCTTCTTCATACACCAGTGGAATTGCCGGCTGGATTATAGCAAGATGTGAAAAAAATTTGTCTGTTTCATCGAAGCAATGGTCGATATAACCTTCAAGCTCTTTAAAATCGACATCAGTCTGTCCCTGTATGTCGGCAAGGGTATATGCCATCATGTCTATCGGGGTTCTGTCCGTGATAAATGCCCCTGAAACTGAACTCCAGACCTCGCTGGCCGCATTTACCACAAGATGCTGGATTCGGATTCGAGTTTTAAAATCCATGGGATCGGACGGATGAAGTCCGTTTTCTGCAAAAACCCGGCTTGTGTCGGTCTTGACAAACGGAATTCCGAATTTTTTTGCAACAGCCACAGCAAGGGTGGTTTTCCCTGTACGGTGGCTGCCGCATAATCCTATTCTTCTATTCATTTATAGCTTTATCTGCCTTCAGAATCTAGCCATCCTCTTCTTCTTTTTTGCACAGATTGGAAAACCAGTTTTCTTCCAAAGAATATCTGGAAATAACATCTTCGTAACCTTCTGTTTCGTTGAGCTTTTTGGTTCTACCATCGTTGACCACAACCACCGAATCAGGATTATCCGCAAATGCCGAAAGAAAATAAGGAGAATGAGTTGAGATCAGTATCTGACATGGAGCTGTCTCTCGCTTGCCCATCTGTTCGAACACCTGATACAGGGTTTTGAGCTTATGGGGATGGAGAAAAGATTCCGGTTCTTCGAAAAAAGCTATTGAAGGCAGAATCTCGCATGAGGCAAGGCATGCAAATGCTGCAAATACCCAATAGCCATCTGACAGCAATGGACCCCTTACAGGAAACGTTTTCTTTCCTTTGCCTTCTTCGTAAAAAATAAGATAAGCTTTGTCTTCATATGTGGTCACACCGATATCTACCAGATTGCATTCTCCACGAGCATACTCAATAATTCTTTCTTTGAGATGAGCAAACAGGCCCCTCTGTTCTTCCTGGAAAAATTGCACCACTTCAGCTAAATTTGCTCCATCTGATTTCAAGAACGGCTGTCTGCCAATACTGTCGTATTGTTCATATCCCATACGAGTGGCTGTCGGTGAAAACTGGTATTTGGTCATCCTTTGCATATATCTTCGAATTTCTTTGAGATATCCGCCTACTACCGCATCCATCTCAGCCTCATCCATCTGGCTGAACAGGCAATCTCTTTGAGGATGGTGGCTGACATCGGGAATCCAAAGGTTTTCTTCAGTCCTTGTTGGTAAATCCTTCAATTCTCTGGGGTGTTCCCCAGTTGAATATGCACAACTGAATTCCTCGTCTTTGATCTTGATCCCTTCATAGTGTATAAAATATCCGGACAGGCTGTTGGAATCCCTGCCGAATACGATATCATAATCAAAATCGAATTTGTTGATAGAGCCGGAAATTCCAAGTCCGATAGGTGCAAACCGGTATCCCAGTTTTTCAGCCTCGAAATGTATAAGGTTGTTAAATGCATAAAATCCTTCAGGAAAAGCTGCATCCAATCCCATACGCAAAATAGTTGCGATGGTGTAAAGGGCCGAAGCCAGTGTACTTTTCCCGGAGCCATTGGGACCTACAAACAAAGTGATTGGCTCCAAATGAATGGTTTCTCTCAAAAACTTCCTATAGTTGACTAATCTTACTTCCTTAATCATTGACCTTTCCTACCTTTCCCAGTTAAAATTCCAGGACTTTAAATTGTCCAGCATCCTGTCGTCTGTCAAGTCACAATGAATTGGTGTAATCGAAATGTGTTGGCGTTTCAATACTGCACCATCACTTTCAGGATTGTTCTTAAAATTTCGTTTATCGCTCCCAAGCCAGTAATAACCTCCATTTCTCGGATCAGTCCTTTTTTCGTAATATTCGTCAAGCGGAGTCATGTCCTGTCTGCTGATGCTGACACCTTTGACCTTGCTAATCGGAATTTCAGGCAGGTTCACATTTAAAAATGTGCCATAAGGAAGACCCGTTTGATTTACCTGCCGGACAAGTTGATTTATAAAAAGAGCCGCACCTTTATAATCGTAGCTGTCGAACCCCTTGATGGAGACAGCAATAGCGCTTATTCCATACAGAGCTGCTTCCCTTGCAGCAGCTACAGTACCGGAATAATTAAGGCTCACTCCCGCATTTTCACCTGGATTGATGCCCGATATTACCATATCCGGCCTTATATCTGCCAGTTCTGACAGTGCAAGCTTGACACAATCGGCAGGTTTTCCATTTACAGCGTATCCTGTTTTTCCTTCTGCCACATCGATTTTTTTTACACGAAGGGGTGAATACAGGGTGATTGAATGGCTCACTCCACTTCGTTCCCTGTCTGGAGCCACAACCATAATATCATGCTCTTTTTCAAGGACATCATACAATGCCCACAACCCACAGGCATAAATTCCATCATCATTTGTCAGGAGAATATTCATTTTCAGTTTTTAAATTTTCAATTCCTTCAATTTCAGGCTTTCACACACTATCCCTTGACTTTCTATATTAAATCAGT
>JAUCGE010000197.1 GCA_030377965.1 Desulfobacterales bacterium HSG16 | reverse complement strand
TTTTATCTTTTTTTTATCTGTTTTTGAATTTTTACTTATTTTACCTATAAATTCAAATTGTTAGATTCAAATAAATCATGATATTACAAACCTGTTTCAGTTAAAAAAACCCATAAACATCCATGTGGAATCAGGGTATATGATAAATGAATATCCATTCATATAGATATTGCCCCTGATATTCCATGATTGCTCTTAATTTAATAGGGTAATTGGTTTTTCAAATTACATGATCTGAAAAAATGAGGATACATTCAAATTTACTTTCAACAATGTGTTGAAGTTGTTTTTTGAAAAATCTATACTGCAGCCGGGTTGTAAATGAGGCTCGATTTTTAAAGTCGAGAAAGGAATGGAGGCAGGGGAAGGTTGGTATATCCCATATCCAGGTATGGGGAACCTACAAATGCAGTAATTGCATCCTCTCCCCAGGCTACGGAAATGGGGCCGGTAGCGCTGATGTGCATACCTGTATTGTCGGAATCTGGATCAAAGACCTTCAGTGATTCAAGACGATCGATAGTGTAAATGGAGTCTACCACGCCGTCTGTGGGTCCGTAATCGACAAAAACTACGGTATTGTCGTTTACCGAAGAGATAAAAACGGGTGACCCATTAACTGTGGGTACACCTTCGCTGGATCCGGGTGCCCATCCTATATAATATTCTTCGGTCAGAGCATATGCTGGCACCAAATCGAAACCCCAGTCATAATCAAGACCTTCGGTATCACCCGAACCGATTCCCCAGAATTTTTCCCCATTTTCAGAGCGTAGGTAGACACCTGAATTCACTGGCACATTGCGCTTCGCCGCTGCTGGATCTGAATAGGCAACACTTTCATGAGGGGCTATTTTAAAACTGCCGGAACCTACGGTATCTTCATAATGAATGGTAATCGGATCATCGTAAGGATTATGTATATATAGATCTGTATTGTTGGCACCTGAAAATCCGCCCACCGGACTATAATATTCCGAATCCCACAAGTTATTTGGAACCACGCTGTAGCCGCGAGCTTCCGAGGGATTACCAATATGGTCTGCATCACCACCCTGTCCCACGATTACCTGAACCTGAATGGGGGCTGTCCCGGTGATTATGGCTCCTGAAACGACATTGTATATCTGAGTAACTTCCCCCTTATGAAGAATTGTCGTTATATCAGTTATGCCGTTTCCGTCCGTATCAATTTGAACCACATTGTTGTCGTTTGTTGACTGGACCATGGCATAAACATTTGCAAAATCATTATAGCCTTTGTCTGCGTCCAAATCCTCTCCAACAGGAATCGTATAGGTTGTCTGAAAAGGCTTTGTCGGGTATATTTCCCATGAAAGAGCGTATACAGTATTGATGGATTCCGGCCAGACTGCATAGATGACAGAAGCCGGGCCTCCTGCCGCATATATCCGGTCTCGTCCGTCATAATAAATGTCTGCACCCCTCGGATCGACTGGGACGTTATTTCCTTCGAAATTATGAACATCGCCCTTGTTTAGTGTGACCACCTCGGTCGTGCCTCCCGGGTTGAGCTGATCAGCGTCATAGCCGTCTTCCCAATGATCATAATAGAGAGTTGTTCCGTCCGAAGTCGCAGTGGCAGATATTACCGTATGGAGTCCTCCGCCGCTTGCCTCGTCGGGTTTCAGAACCGGATCATTGTCTATATCCACAAAAATATCCCATAACTGACTTGCTTCCCCGGGAATGTAATATTCAGTGAAACCTGCGGCCACGGCAGCTACATGATCCCAGCTTTGGCAGGCTTCAGATGAAAATGCTACACTTGTTTCAATCTGCCCTGTTTTATATTCAAAAATCCAGTCAGCACCAAAATCATAATGCCCGGTATCATCATCCGATGCAGCCACATCAGCGCCGGTCAATACAGCCAGATCATCAACAAATGAAATACCAACACCTGTTTCGGCAACTTTGCATCCGTACAATAATATATCGGCATCTTCATTGAGTGCTTCGTTCCATTTCTGTAAATCTTGAGAATAATGCTCAAGGCTGTATCTGGAAAGCTCCGTATTACCCAGGCCGAGGCTGCCGTCAGTTCCGTGAGAGAGGATATGAACGGCATCCACTTTTCCACCGCCATTATCACTATATTCCAAAAGGTATTCCGTGATCTGTTTTATGCCGTCATATTCATTATCCAGAATAACCACTTTAAAATTGGCATCATCGCTTCGAAGACCGTCAACCAGGTCTTCATACCCTTCGATCATCGGATCTACAAACACCAGTTCCTGCCGCACATGTTCGGCCTGGCCTGCAGCCATATCTTCGAAAACAGTACTCTGGCCGGCAGTCTCTGTTTCTGCTGTGTATAGATCGGCACGAACCGATAATTGTTCCTGCCCCTGTGCTTCTTCAGGAACATCAATCGCTGGACTGGGAGCTGCATCCAGAAGAATCCGGCTTTCCAGTTGTTCGAATATCGATTTTGGTATTGTCATGACACCCTCCCCTCAAATTATGCGAACCAACCTGACGCCAGACAGTATTCAAGATTAACTATCTGTTTACATAACAAAAACTGACATCCAATCAATTGATTAAATTCAGTCAGTGATCGGCTCGACATATTATGAATCTCTTTTATTCAAAAGCCTATTCAGGAATTATGACAAGCTGATAATTATATGTCAAGAATTGTCTGATAGCCAGAGTAAGGTGCTTTTTTCAAGGCAACGATTATAACAGGCTTAATATATTAAGTTTTCTTTTAAGGCAGGGGCATGAGCGCCCGAAATGGAAGGCTATAAATTCAGAATTACACAAAAAAAACAGCCTCCAAAAGAGGAGGCTGCTTTTCTCTATATAAACACCCAAAAAGGAGAGGGGTATGGGTCTAAATGATTATTCACAAAGCTCGAACAAAGCAGCAGCACCCATGCCGCCGCCGATACACATGGATTCAATGCCGTATTTGACACCATGTTTTTTCATGTTGGAAACAAGGCTGGCACAAAGTTTTGCACCAGTGCATCCCAGGGGATGGCCCAGTGCGATTGCGCCGCCATTGATATTGACCATGCTCTTCTCAAGATCAATTCCAAGCTCACGACAACAATAAATAGCCTGGGAAGCAAAAGCTTCGTTGATCTCGAACATGCCTATATCTTCGATTTTCAGCCCTGCTTTTTCCAGAACCTTGGGGATGGCGTATCGAGGCCCTACACCCATTTCATCAGCCTGGCATCCAACTGTTGAATAGACTTTTACCTTTGCTATCGGTGTTACGCCCAGCTCTTTTACCATGTCTCCGCTCATTATCACGGAAGCTGCAGCACCGTCAGTGGTCTGTGAAGAGTTGCCAGCAGTTACGCTGCCATTTACTGCAAACACAGCACGAAGTTTGTTCAATCCTGCCAGGGTAGTTGACTCACGGATACCATCATCGAAATCCTGGATGAAAGTCTCTTTCTTCATCGTGCCATCTTCCTGTTTCACAAATTTTGTTGCAGGTGTGGGTACGATTTCGGTGAACAGGCCCTCTTTCATGGCTTTTACTGCCTTCATCTGGGAATTGAACGCGAATTCATCCTGCTCTTCCCTTGATACATTGTAACGATTTGCCACGTTTTCAGCGGTTATACCCATGTTAGTGTACAGATCCGCATGTTCCTTTGTCCAGTCGGGATGGGGCCTGGGAGCGTTGCCGCCCATTGGAACGTAAGTCATGGATTCAACACCTGCTCCGATAACTACATCCGACCAGCCTGACATGACTCGCAATGAAGCCAGAGCAATGGCTTCGATTCCTGATGAACAGAAGCGATTGACAGTAGCGCCTGAAACTTCTGCGGGAAAGCCAGCGAGCTGGTTGGCGATACGGCCTATATTGAGTCCCTGTTCTGCTTCGGGAAAGGAACAGCCCGCCATCACGTCTTCGATCATTTTGGCTTCAAGATTTCCTGTCTTCTCGACTGCCGACTTCAGTATATGGGCCAAAAGATCCTCTGGTCGGGTGTCTTTGAACGCGCCTTTGAGCCGCCTGCATCCCGGTGTTCTGACGGAAGTGACGATATATGCATCTCTCATTGTTTATTCCTCCTTAAATTTACGATGTTCCGGACAATTTGTTAATTTCTCAGCAATTGTTTTTAAACCAAATTCTCAATCAATTTCTGAGGGGTTTGCCGGTTGACAGCATATGCATAACCCGATCCTGGGTCTTCTGCTGCTGGACGAACTCGATAAAGGCATCCCTTTCCAGCTTGAGGATGGTTTCTTCATCCACCATGCCGTTGGTTCGCGCTTCACCACCGCTGATCACATAAGCTATTCGTTTTGCCAGGTAAACGTCGTGTTCACTGACGTATTTTGCAATCTGCATATTGAACAACTCAGCGTTGACCATGCCCTGACCTGCTTCACCCAATACCTTGATCGGCTGTTTGGGCGCAGGTGTGTATCCTTCGTCCACCATCTTGAGAACTTCTTTTTTAGCTTCGCCAATCAGATGATCCCGGTTGTATACAATTCTGTCTTTAGGGCCAAGAAAACCTAAAGCTTTTGCCTCAGCAGCAGAGGTAGAAACCTTTGCCATTCCGATAGCCATGAATGTGGGAAGGAAAAATTTTGCAAGATCAATATCTGTAACAGCTTCTGGAATGCTCTCTGTCATTTTGCGCCACAGATTCAGACAACCTCCACCGGCAGGCAGGAGACCAACTCCAACTTCCACCAGGCCCATATAAAGTTCTGCATGAGCTACGATTCTGTCAACGCCGAGACATACTTCACAGCCGCCGCCGAGTGTAAGACCGAAAGGTGCTGCAACCACTGGGAAAGACTCGTACCGACTCCGCAGGATTCCTTTCTGACCTTTTTCCAGGAATTTATCAACTTCGTCGAGTTTTCCTTCCATGACAAGTCCGCCCATGAAAGCCAGATCAGCGCCTGCGGAGAATGCGCCGGGCATTCCTCCTGCCTGATTACCGATTACAAGCCCTACGCCGTTTTCTTCGACATAGTCGAGAGCTTCGTCGATGAATTCTATGATCTCACCGTTCAAGGCGTTCATTTTGGTATGGAACTCACAGCAGAAAACGCCATCGCCGATGTCGATCAAGGATGCGCTGTTACAGCTTTTTACGCATTTGCCAGCACTCTTTGCAGATGCAAGAGAAATTATATTATCACTGACTTCGATCTGTTTGTAAGCTTCGGTTGCAAAGTCATAGTAAGAATTAACGCCGTTTTCGCTCTTATAGAAGGATGTGTTTCCGGCAGCCAGCATTTTCTTGACTGATTCGGGAACGGGCATTCCGTCTTTTTCCATTCTCTCGACTGATTTTGCAATTCCGAGTGCATCCCATGTTTCAAAGGGACCCATCTCAAAATTGTATCCCCATTTCATGGAGTTGTCGATTTCGATAATTGTATCGGATATTTCAGGAATACGGTTTGCGGCATAAATCAGGCCGTTGGCCATGACTTTCCATGCAAATGCAGAACCTTTGTCATCACCATATATTATAGCCTGCATTTTTTCGGGCAGAGTTTTTGCTTTTTTAGCATTTGCCAGACAGGGAAAATCCGGTTTTTTCATCTCGTTATATTCGAGAGTTTCCGGATCAATGACATTTCGGACGAGCTTGCCTTCAATTTTTTCAGTCTTATAAAAACCACTCTTTGCTTTTTTGCCCAGCAAGCCTTTTTCGATCATGGTTCCGACAAAATCAGGAGTGATAAAGCTGTCTCTCTGCTCGTCATCAGGCACCAGATCATAGGTGTTTTTTGCCACATGGGCCATTGTGTCGAGTCCGACCATATCGGAGGTCTTGAACATGGCTGTCTTGGGGCGGCCCATGCCAGGTCCGAAAATAGCGTCAACTTCAGGAATTGTCAGACCATCTTCGAGCATTACCTGCATGGCCTTGACAATGCCCTGGATACCAATCCTGTTTCCAACAAAGTTGGGAGTATCTTTTGCCCAGACGATACCTTTTCCAAGCTTACGCTCACCGAAATCAGATATGAATTCGAGGACTTCTGCTGATGTTTCTTCTCCGGGAATCAACTCGAAAAGTTTCATATAACGAACCGGGTTGAAAAAGTGGGTTCCCATGAAATGCTGCTTGAACTCGCTGCTCAGTCCTTCTGTCATGGCCTTCAGCGGAATACCGGAAGTGTTTGAAGAGACGATGGCGTTGGGTTTTCTGATACCTTCAAGTCTTTTCAAGAGATCCTGCTTGATCTTCAAGTTTTCCACGACCACTTCAATAATCCAGTCACAATCAGCCAGTTTGTCGAAATCGTCATCGAGATTTCCGATATCGATAAGGGCTGCATCTTTTTTCTGCATGATCAAAGCAGGCTTTGATTTCATGACTGTATCCATACCGGCCAGTACAAACCTGTTTCTTGCCTTTGGATCGTTTTTTTCTTCATCCTTCAAGTCGAACGGAACGATATCGAGCAATAAGGTTTTGATACCGGCACTGGCGAGTAACGCTGCAATGCCGCCACCCATGACACCTGATCCGATTACTGCTGCTTTCTTGATTCTTCTTACCATGATTACCTCCTGATAATGAAATTGAATTCACTTACGTAATGAATGAGTGTTCATTCATTTAGCAAAGCGAAGTTTACCTGTCAAGAGAATTTTTATCT
>JAUCGE010000196.1 GCA_030377965.1 Desulfobacterales bacterium HSG16 | reverse complement strand
ATGAAACCACCGGATGGCAGACCTTCATGGAAAACATATTTCATGGATATAACCGAGCTGGTAGCTAAACGATCCACCTGTCTCAGGCGCGCAGTCGGGGCTATTGTCGTTAAAGACCGTAGAATTCTGACCACAGGCTATAACGGGGCCGCCACCGGCACGAAACATTGTGCAGATGTAGGCTGCCTGAGAGAGAAAATGAATATAGCATCTGGTGAGCGTCATGAATTGTGCAGGGGCATTCACGCTGAACAGAACGCTATTATTCAGGCTGCCTGTTATGGGGTATCTATAAAAGGAGCTATGCTTTTCTGCACAAATCTTCCGTGTTCGATATGCGCCAGGATGATAATCAACGCGGGATTGACAAAGATTTATTACAAAGAAGGTTATGCTGACCAGTTGTCTGCCGATATGCTGGCTGAGGCTGAGATCGAAATAGTCCGCATCCACGGAGGAGATGATCCATGAAATGCCCGTTTTGCGGACAAATTGATGATAAGGTCATTGATTCGAGACTGAACAAGGAGGCAGACGCCATTCGCAGGCGCAGGGAATGTTTGACCTGCGGCCGCAGGTTTACCACCTTCGAGCATACCGAAGAAATATCTGTCATGATTGTCAAAAAAGACGGACGACGTGAAGATTTCAACAAGTCAAAAGTTCGCACGGGCATTCTCAATGCCTGCCAGAAGCGGAATATCAGTATGAATGTCATTGACGGGTTTCTTGATGAACTGGAACGTGATCTTCGCGAAACAGGGGAAAAAGAAATCCCGTCTTCGACTGTTGGTGAAAAAATAATGCTTATGTTACATAATCTTGATGATGTGGCCTACGTTCGTTTTGCCTCGGTTTACAGAGAATTTACGGATGTGGACGATTTTGTCTCCGAATTAAAAAGCCTGAAAAAAAGCGGGGAATGAAAAAGGTGATCCGATGACAGATGAAAACGCTATGCATTCGCATTTTATGAAAATGGCTCTTGACCTCGCTGAAAAAGGCAGAGGATTTACATCTCCCAACCCTATGGTGGGGGCAGTCGCTGTAAAAGACGGAAAAGTTGTGGGATCAGGCTGGCATAAAAAGGCAGGTCTGGCCCATGCGGAAGTCAACGCAATTGATGATGCGAAAGAATCTGCAAGAGGTGCTGCCCTTTACGTCACTCTCGAACCCTGTAACCATACGGGGCAGACCCCGCCATGCACAAAAAAAATCCTGGATGCAGGAATAGCAAAGGTTATTGTAGCTGCAAACGATCCAAACCCCGGAGTCAGGGGCGGGGGTAACGAATTTTTACGGTCAAAAGGCATTGAAGTTGTAACCGGGATATTAAAAGACGAATCTGAAACTCTCAACGAGGTTTTCAACAAAAATATCCTTACCGGACGGCCCTTTGTGCTAGTAAAATGTGCTGCAACTTTAGATGGCAGAATAGCTACCCGGACAGGTGATGCAGGGTGGATATCTAATGAGGCATCTCATAAATATGTTCACCAGCTCCGGCACAGCCTGGACGGGATAATGGTCGGAGCAAATACTGTGAAAAATGATGATCCCAGCCTGACCACCCGTCTTGAGGCCATAAAAGGCAAAGATCCGGCCCGCATAATCCTGGACGCAAACCTTACCATCTCTGCAAACGCAAAAGTACTTCATCACAAATCCGAAGCTCCGACTATACTTGTCTGCGGAAAAGATGCACCAGGCAATAAAAGAAAGCAGTTTGCAGATATGGGAGCAGAGATTATAGAATGTCCGACTTTTGAAGGCAGGATCGATCTTGAGATCCTGATGGAGCGTCTCAGTGATTTCAAGATCACAGGATTGCTAATAGAAGGAGGCAGCCAGGTGATAGGATCTGCCCTGAGAGCCGGAATCGTGGATAAATTCATGATTTTTTATGCACCCAAAATTCTTGGTGCTGATGACGGTATTCCCGTATGTGCGGGCAAAGGGCCTGATTTCATGAACCAGGCGTTAAAACTTTCGAGGATTTCCACCAGAAGGTTTGGTGACGATATCATGATAGCTGGATATCTTTGATATTGCGTGAATTGAGATTTGATGAAAAAGCCGAACAAATTTTTTACAATCCTCTTGACAAAATGAAAACAAATTGTTAATTGAATCTCGTTTGTTGTAACGGCAGGTTCCTGGGAAAAAGGGTCTAGCTTCGGTGTTCTGCACCAGGGCGGCGTTGCGCCGTCCCGAGCGTTCTGGCTTATATTCTTCACAAGGAAGGCTGTTTCAGACTCGCTTTCGGTATAATAGTACCCTCCTGACATGCGGGTCTGGCTCAACCTCGCTGATCGTGGTTCCGCATGTCAGGAGGGTACTATTATACCGGCGAGTCAGTGAGCCTTCCATTGTTCCGGGTCATGTAGTAGACTTTTCCAGGAAAAACGGGTTGCATGATGTCTGTGCAGCCCGTTTATTTTCAAGGCTTTCCTGCCAGGGCCGAGAAACCGCATACTGACAGGTATATCGACGTGTCTGCTCAACTTTGCCTTAAAGACCTTTACAATGCCATTGATGCTGCTGATCCGCAACTGGCTGAAATGATCGAATCTCTTTCAGCTCAACCCGATCCTGAGCCTGAAACTCCTTTACGGGAAGGCGCTCGATCTTTTGACAGGTTCATGCAGGAAATCAGGACAACCGCTTTCCGGTCAAAACCGCGTGAGGAACAGGCCATGTATCGTATGGAGCAGATCAAAGCTCTTGAAGCCGACAACGCGGAAATTCCATTATCGGATCGTCTCAAGCTGCATGAGATCATCAATGCACTATGGGAAAACCAGAGTCCTTTTGCCAGAAACTGCCTGCTGGAAGTAATCGCCACTGTACGTTTAACATATGGACCCTGGCGCGCTTTAAAAGCAATGGCAAAACAGGCAGAAGCCTCCAATGATACGGAAATTCTCGGAGCGCTCGGGGCCAGATTCGATATGGCTCTTGCGGATGGCAGCCATGAAATCAGCAAAGAAACGCTGGGATACATGTGCCGCAGAATCTGGCGTTATTTAAGGCATACAGGACAATCTCTACCGGTCTGCTATGCCGATGCCGCAACCGACGTGCTTGCAAAATATACGGATAAAACAGCATGGAGCCGCACCTGGATTGCAAACCATATCTTATTTCACAAAAGCGGAAAATATTCCCGCCGCAGGTTCGTCCAATACTCTTCATCCGTTCCGACTATGCTGAAACAGCGGGCATTTCCCCGCTTGTGGAAAAGAAGCCCTCAGCCCTTGCTGTCATTGCTCGAAAGAGCAGATTCAACCAGGGTATTATCATATGCAGCAACGGCTTTGAAAAATGATTTCAAGGCCATGATCCGGGATATTGAACCAGGATGGGTGGCAAGACTTGTAAGCGCCAACCGTCCGATAACAGACGAATTTGTCATCTGGCTTCTGGCAAACGTGCCAAAATTCGAACAATCGGCCTTCAGAGAACTGAAAATACACGATTCCGTGCTGCTGTTGTTCGACTCCAAATCATCAAAAGCAAGAATTTATGCAGCAGAATACGCCAGAACCTATGCGCGAGATCTGCCGGTAAGCAGATTGATTCAACTGGCCAATAACAGTGAATTAACAGCAAGAAAACTTGCCGCAGACCTGCTTATGGAAAGAGATCCGAGAAAAGAAGTTGGCCTGGATGCCTGGGGCCGGCTTCTGGAAACACGATATGGCCATGATCTGGCAGCCAAAGTTTTAAAAAAGAGCTTTACGGCCAGAGAACTTACTCCCGAATGGTTTGTTGAACGCCTGCTTTCAGGCAGAAGAAAACCCTTTCAATTTGCAGAAAAGCTCCTGCTTGTTATTCATCCGGCAAAAAAACTGGGGCCGGATTTTTTCTACGGCCTGGTAAGATCTCTTGATGAAAAGTCACAGGATACGGAAAATCCCCTTGCTGATGATGTTATGGACTTCGTCTTTAATGAACTGGCTCGTTTTGATATTGATTTGCTTGATGCTCAATTTTTGAAACAGATGCTGCTTCACCCTCTGGGTAGATATGAGACTCAGTTCTGGATAGAAGAAGAGCGGCTGAAACCGGAAATTCTGGGCGCAGAATTTTTTAAAATCCTGGCATATCACCCAGACTGGGAAGCCAGCCAGTGGGTTGCAGATATTAAAAAAAGCGGGCTTAAATGGGCAGAAGAGCTTCAATTTGATGCCGAATTATCACAGATGGCGATGGAACTTTTAAAAGATGTCCGCAGATTTTCGGCCACTGACCTCGGATTTGACTGGCTCATGCAGCTAATAAAACGGGCAGAGTCCCGGTATCATGATTTTGCAGTTTCCGTCATGGTTCGTTCATTTATTCCTGCAGATTTTGTTAAACAACACGGAGAAAAAAGCGAAAAGAAAAAAGCAAAAGCGAAAACTAAAAAAGAAGAAAAACTTGAAATAAAAGCGGATTTTAAAGAATCTTCATTTGTTTTTACCGGAAAACTTGCCACTATGACGAGAAAACAGGCTCTTGACATGGTCAAGCAGGCCAATGGCAGAAAAGCCTCCGGTGTTACCGGAAAACTTGATTATCTTGTGATCGGAGACGAAGGATCTTCTCTTTACGGTTCAGGCAGAAAAGGCTCCAAGCAGGTCAAGGCAGAAAAACTTATCGAAAAAGGAGCTACGATAAAAATCATTTCGGAAACAGCATTTTTACAGATGCTTGCCGGAAAGACTTCCGCGTCTTCAGATAAAGAGCAGTTAGCCGGTTGCGTTGAATTATGGAATATGGCAACAGGCTCGACGACATTGGGCCAAAGCGGTGCTGATGACCCTTTGCAGCAGTTTGCCATGACCTATATCCTGAGCCATCACCCGGATATCTGTCTTGCTGAAACCGACAGACCGGTAGATCCCGGAGCTGAAATACCTGCTCAGTTTCTGAATTTTGCCAGGGTTTCCCCCCTGTTTTTCGATGAACAAAGACCCATACGAACCTTTGCTTTAAAACTTGCACAATGGGAATTTGCCAGATGGAATCCTGGCTCAGAATATCTGGTAAAAATGTGTGAATCTTCATATGAAAAAGTCAGAGCATTTGTCATCAAATCTTTTCTGGCGGAAGACGAGCTTGAAACCAGACGATACAGGCTTGATCCGTCTCGTCTCGATATTGATGCTGTCTATCAGTTCTGCGAATCTGTCAATAACGACATAAGAATTTTCGGAATAAAACTTGTCGGCCAGTATCCCGATTTCCAGAAACCTGAGCCGCTCTTCGGCCTGACGGAAAGCACGGATCGCCGTATTCGCGCGCTTGCGGTAAAAACTTTGTGGACTCTCTACCGTAACAGAGGGATTACTGACCATTGGCAATATGATACAGCAAAAGATTTGAAACAAAAGCCGAAATCAAAAAAAGCCAAATCGGATAAATCACCTGTTGTTGTTTCTGGACCTGCGCCAAAACCCGAAAAACTACCTGCCTCACGACATAGTTTGAGAGAAGTTCTCCGCAGGCTCCTTTTCGAGATATCGCCAGGCAGGCTCGAAAAAGAACATACAGCGGCGACTTCTTCCGACCTGCCATACATAAAACCCCTTTCGACCAGAAAGGCAAAACTCTGCCTGATTCAAACCTTGCAGGATCTTTCTATTGAAGATAAAGAACTTGCAGAAGAGATTCTCCCTCTTTTGATCGAGTTTTCAGGATCACGAGGCATGAGCGAACAGGCAGCATGTCTGGTTGCCGTTACGCGGATTTACAAGGCATATCCAGATATGGCAAAAGTTTACGCTGATCAGGTCATCAGTTTTCGGTAAAATTTATATGAAAGTTTCTTGAGATGCTGTTATTTCAAAATGTTTGAATGGGTTATTTAGCCATTCAAGGCTTGACTCAAAAATCCCTGAACCATGATTACAAGGATTAAAGGATTTCCTGATCATGTAATCCTTTAATCCTTGTAATCATGGTTCAAAACTTTCATTGTTCGTTGTGACCATCAGATCATAGGAGTTTATAAGAAGTACCTGTACAAAAATTCCGTAACATTTTTCCGTAGGGTGGGCAAAAGCGAAGCATTGCCCACCACTTACCTGACCGCCAGGCTATTTTTTCACCATGCAGATGTTAAAAAACTTTTGCACAGATGCTAATGTTTTGTTTTTTTTGAGCCTGATTGAAAAATAAGGAGGAATCCATGCACTTGAGCCGCATTAAAGTTCCTGATTTTCGTGTACTGCACAATGTCGATATTAAATTTGAGAAAGAATTTACTCCAAGTGTTTTTCCGTTGGGCAGTCAAAACGGCGGTGGGAAAAGTACACTGCTGCAATTGATTTTTACTTTGCTTCATTGCTCTGTCGTTCCAGAACGATTGCACTTTTTAAAAAACATTCTTGTTGGATTCAAAGCCGGCAATGATAGAAAAGTTCTGGCAATTATCGAAATATGGGATGGAGAAGAAACATATGAAATTGAGTTTTTTGCCTGTAACGATTCTTATATCAAAAAATTGTTGGATCAAAACAAGCCCGGAGCCAAAAGCGACTCCAAAGACTATAAATTTTCTTCTTTGCCTAAGTTAGAATCAATTGAAAGAAAGATTGCCCGCTCAGAAAATGATTTATCTTCTTTGGAAAAACTTGATGCTGAACAAGATTTTTTAAATGAAATTGAGGATGCAGC
>JAUCGE010000029.1 GCA_030377965.1 Desulfobacterales bacterium HSG16 | reverse complement strand
GCCTGAAAAACAGGCAGCCTCATATAAAAATCACCTATCGAAACCCGAACAACCCGACAAGAATGAGATACCGAATCGAATAATCATGTCATCGGATATCGAAATGATCAATTCTCTACAAAAAAGGTGCAAGTTGATCCATCAGGATCTTGCCCGTCTTTGGATCAGTCATATTTATATAAGCCGCATACCCTGCCAGGCTCTCTGGGGTATCGCCGTCTTTTAAAGGTCTGCCGTTTTTGAGGTTGAAGACAGCGGCTCTTATCCTGCGCTTTAGTTTTCTTGGGACACGGGGGGCTAAAGCATCGTTTACCACAAGCCCTGTCACGGTCTGACGGCTTCCTTTTCTTATCACACGGGTCTTTTTCCCGTGAATTGTAAAACCCTCGTCCTGAACAATTCGGCTTACAATGCCCATCAGGGTTCCGATTTTAGGCGCATCTTTGTGTTTTTCCGGCAGGCTGAAAGTCAGGTCGTCTGCGTAACGGGTATAGCGCCATCCCATTTTTGAGGCAAGACCAGAAAGTCGTCTGTCCAGATTGAGGCATAATGTATTTGTAATGGCAGGAGAAGCAGGAGCGCCCTGGGGCAGACATCTTATTCCTGTTGACACATAAAAAGTCTTTCCTGCAAAATCTACAATTTCACGGGGAGATTCCGTGCATAAAAGAGATAAAATTGTGGCTACCTGTTCCCTGTAACCGGCCTTACGGAAAAGACCTTTTACTCTGGGGAAGGTGACAGTCGGAAAAAAGTCTTTCAAATCCATCTTGACTATGACGCTTGAGTTTTCGTGGAACTTTGCGTTGGTCAGAATAGACCTGCCGCATAAAAACCCGTGGCAGGCCCCATGAACCGGGAGTCTTTCCACGATATTATTGAGAATCCATCTTTGAGCTCCCTTTAAGTCAGGCAGAGGTGCCCATATGGGGCGTGATGATCCATCTCTTTTTGAGATGAAAAACCGGCGGTAGTGAATCCGGGTTGCGGCATCTCTGTGATAGGAAAGCCATCGTAGCTTGGGAATAGTCAGACCCAGAGCTTCTGCAAGTTGTTTTGGCGAATCGAGCTGGGGCAGTTCGTTTTCTGCCGCTCTTTCTTCCGCTTTCTCAAGATCCCGTCGATCCCAGTCTTCTGCATCGTTGAAATAAATGCCCTCGCCAAGATGCACGATATGGGTGGCCTTGTATGCCTGCCATGCCTCTTTCTTTAATTTTCTCTTTTCTTCGGCTTCCTGTTTGAGTTCCTTTTTATACCTTGCAAGTTCGCGTCGGCTCATGCCGTCGGTCTCTTTTTTTTCAACCAGGTAGCCGTGTTCTGTAAGTTGGGTATCCACATAAGCGTCAATACCGCCAGCGGTTTCTATATCGCGCCAAAGCCGGGTCATGTCTGTTCGTGTAGCCATAAATCAAACTATCCTGTAGTTGCGTCCAGATAACCCCGTGTTCCCAAATGGTCTGCACGGGTAAAATAAGCCTGTCTCGCCTCGTCCACGGAGTTGAATCGCAGGTTCTGCACTCGCAGATCCTGCCCCTTTCGTCCCCACCGCATCTTTAATATCCGGCGATCCAGAGTCAACTGGCAGACATCCTCTCCGGTTTCCGCCCGTTTCGTGTATGTCCTGGTTTCAAGCATGATCCGCTTTCGCCGGGCAGTACTCTTCATCTGTTTTTCAGTCTGCTTTACATGGGCTATTCTGAGAGCCAGAAGATGCGGACACGGGCCCTGCTTCAGTTTTTGTTTCCGAAAGAGTGTACATGTGCATTCGGCTTTCACAACCTGGCCTTCTTCGTTTATGAGCATGGTGGGACGATACTCCCGGCGGTCTTCTTTTACATCCGCCTTGCCCACAAGTTCTACACCAGTACCGAAAATCCGGTTTTCAGACTCGATTTTTACAGCGTCTTTGCGGTTTAAAAGGTCATGGGCAAAACGCTCCCTCTGGTTCCGAAATTCAAGTCGGGACATGTCTAAAGGTTCGCTTGTAAGGGGGCGGAGCCTGTACACATCTTTTGAGATATCATACATGAGCTTGCCCTGCTGACAGCCTGCCTGAAGAGCTTTTAACAATTCAGCGCCCTTGATATCCACAGCCTTTGCGATTCCTTTCCGACTGTCCAGCCATTTGTCCGAAAGATGGGTCAGTATTTTTTCAAGATCTGAAGTGTCGGAAGCCTTTCGGGGTAAAAGAAGATCGAAGCTTAAAGCCCTTGACCAGTCAAAAGCCGTAAAGCCTGTCATGCCCAGAGTAAAGGCAGTGTCTTCTCCTTTTAAAATCCAGAAAGAGGGCATTCCAGAACCTATGATTCTCACATCTATCTCTGTTGTAAACGGGAGAAATTGTTTAAGCATCATCAGCCTGCGTCTGCCCCATATCCGCACCACTCTTGCTGTCTTGCCCTTATAAATTTCCTGTGTAGTTTCAATCAGAGTTTCCCTGGGTTCGACCACCATTTTAGGATAATCGCCCGGTACAAGCTCGATTCGAAGCCCTCGTGGTTTGCCTTTGATGTCTGAATTAAATCTCAGATTTCGGAGAAGATTATAAAAATCTATGGGGGCCATTTTAAAAGAATCTGTCGGCAGCATCGCTGCTGACTGCACCTGCAAGAAGCCCCGAAGCCAGGAGTCGGGCAGATTTATCTTTTTTTCGAGAACACCTTCACCGGACTCGTCTTTGAGGCTTACTTCTTCGCGGCTGACCCCAAAAGAAGTTTTTTTGCCGGTTCTCATCTTTTTTATGCCGGCTAAAAGGCTTTCGGAAAAATCGATATTTGTTGTGCCGAATACAGGAGGCTTTTCAAAATCAAAGGCTTTGTGAGACATACCAAGTCTTGCATAGCTTCCCTCGTCTTTTGAAAACACCTCGAAAAAGATTTCGTCAGGATGAACCGTTACCACAGGGTCTAAGATCAGCCAGGCATCCGGATCATTTCTTTCAAGCCATGAAAAATAAGCCTGCCTTGCCTGCCACGAGTTCATACCGGCAGATTCATTTTTCATGCGTTTGTATGCCAGATATGCGCTCCGATCTTTTGGAGAGTAACGATAATCGCTTGAAACGACCCGGCTCAAAGCTGACATGGATTCTCTGAAACGAATGGGATTTTTTATGGCAGCATTGACATCCACCGGGTCCCGGTAGAGGTTACCGAACAGGCGGATCATAGATTCTTTTTCAGTATGATCGACGCTGTTGGGCGCTGCATATTTTATTTTCACAGGGGTATGCTCTGGCCCCTTGGATTCCGGCTGTTTTTCCTCTTTCATTTTATGCTTTATCCTTAATAAAGACCCATGAACTGCCTGGCGGCAAGAACTCGCTCGGCAATGAAAAATCCTTTTCTTATAAATCCGATTCTTATCCAAAATCCTTGTAACATGCTTTGAACCTGTACTTTCCTTCTTATCAGGCGATTTTCAAACGCGCTCGTCTGGATCTTCTCAATCCCCGCCATGCGGCCTTTCTCAATTCCTCGTCATAATCTTCGGCTTTCCCGATGTTGACGAGCAGTTTTTCGGCTTTTTCATCCGCCATTTTAGCAAGAGCTTCCACAGCACCCATCCTCAGATTCAGGGTAAGATTTTTATCCTGTGCCACCTTGTAAACCGATTTGAAATCACCGTTTTTTACCAGGTGTGGCAAAACCGCTGCCTGAAGATGAATGTCTGACACGCCTTTTTTTATTGCAGTCTTTACATCCGAAAGTGCTGCAATGCGATTGAACCCAGTGCGATCCCGGAGCATGTTTTCAGCAGTTCTGGACGCAGCCTTTGCATCTGTAAAAGCGAGTATCCCGGTTGCAGCAAGACGTAATTTCGCGTCAGGGCTTGTAATCGCTGTCATAAGAAAATCAGTGATTTTTGCAGAATCATCTTTGAAATTGCCGATGGCTGACAACGCCTCTTCTGCCACAGGTCTAAAAAATGAATCTCCAGGATATGACGCTGCAATATCAAGAATTAGCCCAAGCCCTGTTTTCATACGGCCTGCAGCCCATATTAGCTGCGTCAGGCAGCTAGTTACTGGCACTATCTTTTCCAGGTGAACTATTCCTTTTTCCAGGGAGTCCTCACGGATTTTTTTCCACTTGGCAAACCAGGTTTCAATGGCTTTTTCAAGATCAGATGTATTTAAATTCTTATTCCCTTCAGCCCTTCCGATTATATAAGCTCCTGTTCGAACCACAGGGGCAAATGGGCTGTTCAAGGCATTGTTTGCAGCATCTACAGGCAGAGGATCTCTTTGAAGCAGGCAGGTTTCAAGAGGCTTGCGTATCCGTGACAGACAATGGGGCAAAATTTCCATTATTCTTTCCGGATCACCTTTTTTGCACACCCTTTCAAGTGTATCTTCGTCCATTTCCGGCCATAAAGACCGGAGCAGGGCATAATCAGGTTCAGGATCATCCGGTCCCCACAACATGCGGGCTGCCTCAATGGCGTTTGATACTCCATAATAGTTGTCATCGTTTCTTATCAGATCCAGCAAAAGTGTGCGGGTGGCAGGTTCGTCATTGAATCCGAGAAGACTGATAGCAACATCTTTGTTATACCAATTTTTATCTGAAGCCCTCTGCCTGACAAGATCCCAGCCTTTCCGGGTGTTGAACCAGCGAAGACCGTTTAAGGCCATTTCCGCAAGTCCGTCACTTCCTGTTGCGTATTGTTCCAGGATTGCAAAAATCTCGTCAGCCTTGTCCGATCTGCCCATATGACCTATGGCCTCAAGCGCTGATTCCTGAAGCGCATGATCCTCTTCTGCTGCCAGTTTCAACAATATATCAAGGGCGCGTTCATCCGCCAGTTCGCCCAGAGCTGTTACTGCCTGCATTCTCAAATCGATATCACTCATCAGGTCGATACCAGTCAGCAGGATCGTAATTCCATTGTCATACCCAGCTTTTGCGAGGTTTTCGGCAGCCAGAAACCGGCTGATCTCGTCACGATGTTCCAATGCCCGCACCAGAGGCTGGATGGAGCATGACCGATTTTTAATGCGCCAGCCGATGGCTTCTATTGCATCATGCCTGACAGAATCGTCAGGAAAAGCTGCAAGTTTAGAAAGAACAGTGTCAGTTGCAGAAGACGTTGCCCATCTGGCATCGGCTATCAAGGGTTTAAGAAGATTTTTATCGTTCAGATCAAGGCATTTCTCCATAAGATCCGCAAGAATATCATCATGGCGAGGATGCTGTTTTTCAAGCCATTTTTTTTCATTTGGATATTCGTCGTCAGGATCATCTATATCCTGATCGAAACCGCTGATAACGTAAAGAGCAGAATACGCGGGCTTGAGCCATGCCGGGTTCTGCATAAAATCTACAAGCCGTCTGGCACAACCCGGATCACGAAATCCGGCCACAGCATCCAGAAGTTTTTTTACATCAGCCGTTTTTGCAGGATCATCTTCGAGCCTGTCCATGAAAAGATTGGCGGCTTTTGGGTCTCCTAAATCTATAAAAGCCTTGATTATCCGAGGCTGGCTTACCATAGGATCGGATATGGTTCTGGTTTCGGCCAGCAGGGCAGCCAAAGCGTCAAAAGCTTTTTTCTCTTTATGAATCGAAAGGGTTTTTGCAGCCAGAAATCTGATTTGCCGATATTTTGAATCAAGGGCTGTAAAAATAGCTTTTTGAGCTTCTTTATCGGTTTTAAATACTTCGGACAGCCACGCTACAGCCTGTTTTCGAAGCTTTTCAGAGGCAGCATCAATTGCCTGGCCGCAGACTTTTGCCAGGGGCAGATGGGCAAGACGAAGTTTTGCCGCTTCGAATTCAAGCCCGTCTATACGATCCATCATAGCGCCTCGGATTATATCGTCTGCCTCCTGGGGAGTCTTATTTTCCGTTATAACTTTCAAGCCCAGCACGCCCAGATCGGTATAACTTAATGCCAGTGCTTCGGCTCCTACGTAATTGACATCCATACCAAGAGCCAGCATATGCTCAAATGCCTGGATTCTGACCGGCTGGTTCGGATCACTTAATGCACGGACAAATACCGGTTGAGCAAATATCGCGCATTCTGCATCTTTTTCTGCCATCTCGAAAATACGGGCAAGGGCTTTTTGCCTGATTCGAATTACGCCCGAACCTGTTCCCTTCTCCCGCACAAGCCCCACATACGCGCCAAATGCCAACTGGTTCAGATATTCCTTTATGTCTTTTGGCATAACATTGGGTATATCTTTTGCATTTTTTTTCTGTTTGCCTTTTTTTATCTCTTTTTCGCCAGCCTTTGTCTCTTTTATGCTGGCAGCAATCTCTTTTTCATATCTTCTGGAAAAATACTTCCATTCTTTTTTCCACTCTTTTTCATTTTCTCCTGTAAGAAGAAAAAGCATTCTGCTGCTCAATGCCCTGATTCTGGGTTCAGGATGAATTATCAATGCCCCGAGTTTCTTTAAGGTTTCGCCTGAAACCTTCCATGCAGGTTTTTCTCCTCTGTCATTTACGAGATTAAGGATAAAATCTGTAAAAGTTTTCCTGTCGGAAAAAGCCAGCAGGCCGTCTCCTGCTGTCATGCGAATACTCGGAGCGCCTGCGGAAAGAGCGCCAATACATCTTAACGGCTGTTCCGGGTTCTGTACAAGTTCTTTGAGCATCAGGGCTAAAAGAGCAGTTTTTGAAATATTCTGTCTATGGCTTTCAAGAAAAAACGTCAGGCGGTCTTCATGGGATACAAGATAATTATCCGCATCAAAACTGCCATGCAGATCAGGAGCAAGAGCCAGGGCCGCAGCCATGAGAGTCTGCCGACCCAGAATATTTTTTCCTTTGTCCGAAAATACCATTGAAGCGCTGTCAGGATCATTGCAGCATGCAAGCGCAAATCCGGCAAAATGACGGATCGTTACATCGCTATGCTTCATGATTTTCTTTACAACCTCGTTTTTTTCCGGACGCACAATCCATGCAAGTGCTTTTGCAGCCTTTGTGCCAATAGATTTATGCTTGCTGTCAATAAGAGATATTACCGGGTCAAGGGCATCTATATCACCAAGTTCGCCCAGACCTTCCAGAGCCTTTTCCACCGAAGCCATCCATTCACTTTTTGCTCTGGCTTCTTCGGGCTCTTCTGCGCTGATCAGTTCGAGCAGAGGATTTAAAGCTTTAGGATCGCCCTGCCTGCCTCGCGCTGTGGCAGCACCGGCCCGCACATCCTGATACCGGCTTGTCAAAGCCTTTGTCAGAGTTTTACTGGCTCTATCGGAAGAGTCTTCAATGGCAACAACAGCATCCAGAGCTTTGAGCCTGATAGACTTTTCTTTATCATCAACAGCGGCGATGATAAATGGCTCTGCCTCTTTTGTGTGCAGTTTGATCAGCTTGTCACATGCTTTCATTCTGATATCAGGATAATTAGAAATCATCCCTGCTTTCAAAGGGGTGATATCGCTTTTTCCCGCTTTTTCAAGTCCATATTCAAAAGCCTCTGATCTCAGCTTTGGATCTGGATCATTCATCATTTCTTCAAGAAGAGGCCATGCCCATTCTGCCTGCTCCCTTGTCATGATCTCGGTAAGAACTTCCCGCCTGATATCAGCATGTGCCGAGTTTAAAACAAATCTGAGAGCGCCTTCATGTCCGCCGTCTATCCTCAAATTCAATGCAGCCTTGAAAGCTTCTGATCGAACGCTGGAAGCGAAATCGTTCATGGCCTGAAGCAGAAGTTTGCGAGCCTGGCTGGATACGCCCTTTTTTTCGCCTTTTCGAATAGTTTCGATCAGAATTTTAAGACCGCGATGCCTTACATCCTCGTTTGCGGATACAAAACCTGCCTGCACACACTCCAGAGGTTTTTTACTGTAAATTAATATAAGACCAGAAAACGCTGCATCCCGCACTTCCGGGGCTTCTTCGTTCAAAAAAGAGCGCAATCTGCGGATTGTGCGAGGATCATTAAGAAGGGCAAGAGCTTTGCATACTTCGACTCTGACCGAGACATCTTTTTCTCGGCTCAATTGTAATAAAAGCCCCAATGCACGCGAATCTTCAAGTAATGCCAGTCCTTTTGCCCCGGCAAGACAGGTATCAACAGAAAGTGATGCAACCGCCTGAAGCAGAGGGCTGTAATCTTCGGGTGCAAGATTGAATTTCTTTTTTTTCACCTTTGGAAGAGCAGGCGGCTTTTTCGCTTTTTCCGGATCAAGCCCGGTATATGTATGCTCAATATCAAAAAGATGCCTGTGAATATCAATATCTCGGGATCTTATGGTATCAGCAAGTTTTCTGTTTGTGGTCAAAGAGAGCAGGAAAGCGCATTGCCTGACATTGGGAACACTGTCTTCGCTCAAGGTACGCAATGCTGCGGGTACGGGCATTTTTTCAAGCATCTTGCGCTGAAACAGACGGATTGCGCCCATGCGCCTGATGTCCGCGTGTTTTGATTTAAGCCCGGCAAGAGTTCCTTCCGGCGAGTTTTTTGGCCGAACAGATTCAAGACTCAATAAAGCTTTTCGTCGAATCTCAAACGTATTCGAATGTATCGATTCTGTCAGTTTTTTTAATGCTTGATCATCATCCGCAGCCAGTTTTTCAAGGCAGTCAAGGGCCATAATCCCTATATCGGCCTTTCCAGTACTCAATGCCAGATCCAGGGATCGCAAATCGGTCTTTCCCAGAAGCTTTCTCAAACCTTCAAAAGCTTTGATACGAACTGCCCCGGCAGAATGTTTCAGCATTTTCTCAAGAAGCTCTGGAGCCTGAATATGACCTGATTTTCCTATAAAATCCGCACACATGACCCTGAGTCCAGGATCTTTTTCTTTTGTCACTCGTGCTGCGATCATTTCAAGAGATCGGGAATCGTTATATCCGGCAAGATCCTTTATGGCAGATTCCCGAATACCCGGATCGGAATGTTTAAACGAATTTGCAGCCAGTGCATAAGCGTCACGGATTATAAGTGAACATTCCTTGAATTTTCCTTCTTCGTCCAAAGGAAAAAGTCTGAAGCTGTTATCTGTCAGGACAGCTACGATATGGGGTTTTTCATGGATTGACACTATGGTCAAATCCACAATTTTTCCAAGCCCGTCTTTTTGAGTCAATGGCCTTGCATTGCTTGAAACCGGCCATGCTTTGACAACTTTATCAGCACCTGCGGAATAAAACCGTGTATGTCCGGGTATCAAGGTGATAACGCGATCCGTATGTCCAGCTCCCCTTGCCCGATCTTCAGGTTCGAGCCTGCCTCTTGCATAGGTAACAAGAAGTTTCTGGTCAAGTCCGGCTGACACTATCATGAGTTTTTCCGGCGAAAACGTAAGGGCTGTGACACTGCCTTCATGAAGCCGGTCAGATTCGCTTAAACAGAACTGGCTTTTATCCTCGCATTCAAAAACAGATACAGACCCTTCAACAGTTCCGGCTGCAAGCCATATGCCGCTCTCATCGGCAGCCAGACAAGTTCCTGTGTCGGAAAGTTGCAGCCTCTGCTTTACCTCCCCATTTTTACGGGAAAGGATTACAATCTCGTTTTCGATCAGCACGGCCAGCCTGTTGTCAGACAAAAGAGCTATAGCAGCAGCTTCATTTTCGACAAGCCCTCTGGAAATCGGCCTGCCTTTTGTCGGACAGTCATAAATCTTTCCGTCGTTTCCAGCAGCCCATAAATGCCCTTTTTCCACAGCAAGGGCAGATGCCCCGCAATCAAGTGAAATCCGGGCAAGACTGGCTTTCTCCATATTGAAAACCCATATTCCCACAGGCTGTTTTTCCGGATGGCGGGCGGCCGCGTACAAGGTGGGGCCGAATCCTTCTATGATTCGGATATCACCGCGATAGGCAAGGTATTTTTCAGAAAAATTCATCAGATTCTTTATTTTTTATTGAAAGTTAATAACCTGATCTGCATCGACATATTCGTATCAAATCGACACATCCGTATCAATGCGTTTTTGTCTGTTATGAAAAAAACTCTGATAAAGCCATTTTCTTCACAACAAATGGCATTCAATTAACAATTAATCATTATTTTGTCAAGCCCATTTCAGAATCCTGAAACCAGAAGCAAAAATTAAATCATTTCGTTGATTGCCGCTTATCTCCAAGAACAATAAAATTGCTTTCCTGCATATAATTTTCAATAAGTTATCCAGAAGAGAGGTTCAAAGCATGGATAGTACTTTACAAGAACCCAACCATATGATGTATAGATATATAAAGATAAATATTCTAAAATTGTATCACAAGGATTTTGCGGATGGCACAAAAAAAATATTATCTGTCAAAAGATAAATACTCATATTTTATAAGGGTTTTTCCAGAAGCAGAAAGGCTTGACTGGAAAAACGATGAAGATGATTTTCTTTTTTTAAAAGCAGACCTCGATTTGCCTGATGAAAATTTCTGCAAGATCATGGATAAAGATTCTGAGGATTGTTTAAAACGCCTTAAACGAGACGCTTTTACGGATATTTCATTAAAACCCGAATCCATACCTCAAAACCCTTTACCTGAAATGATAATGAAAAAAAAATCCAGGTCAGACAATTCTTTTTTCAGGTTTGTTCTGGTACTCGCTCTTTTTTTTGCAATGACCTGTTATGATCTGATCACTTATCCTGAACTTTTCGCTCCGGCGAATGATTTTTTATCCGACATATTCAACAAGAAAAAGAGCCCTGGAAGACAAAAAGCCGGGCCTGACTATACAGCAGACACAGGCGATGGTTTTGCCAGCCTTTTGAAGAAAAATATGGAAGCGGAAAACTGGGGGCAGAACCTCAATAACAACAATCAGAATTCAAGGGACGAACTTATATCCTGGGGCTCACCGGAAAGTGTGACCCAACAGCTTGCAAAATGCAGAAAACTCATTGCAAAAAATCTGCTGACCACAGGTGATAACGGCAATGCTTTTGATTGTTACTGCAAAGTCCTTGTAATGTCACCAGATGATCCAAGGGCGCTTGCCGGTATAAAAAAAATCGAAGATATCTTTGCAAAATGGGCAGAACTGGCAGCAAAGCGCAAAAATTTCAAAAAAGTGAAACAATATATTGAAGGAATTGAAAAAGTCAATCCAGGCTCGGATCTGCTGCCGGAACTCATGAAAACCCTTCCTCGTGAATGGCAGGAAAAAATAGCAGCAGGAAAAAATATTGAAGAAAAGTCAGACAAAGGTTCAAAAGATATAAAACCGGAAAGCCGAAATATAGCAAGTAAGGCGGCTGAAAATCCAGATACGGATACCCTGAGTACGGACGATTTGACCCGGATTTCTCTCGGATCAGGTTTTCAAACAAACAAGGACGGGAAAGACAACGAATAGTGAATTACATAATCTTGATCAAACCATTGTTTAGGGTTGTGGAATTTATTTCATCCACGGCCATTAGGGCATGTTTTACAGGACTGCTTATTTTTCTCTTAGCCTCCTGCGCCGCACAGCCCGTAAAAATTTCAAAAGAGCCTGAATCTTTTAAAAACGCAGTCCGAACAATGGCAGCCTCTCTTATTAAACAGATCCTCAAAAAACAGGGACGAACCAGAAAAAACATTACAGTGCTTCATTCTTTTACAAACCCAGACACATCCCGTGCGCTTGCTGTTCATCAAAAAATCGAAGAAATTTTTTCAGAACAGGCCAAACTTCTTGCTGAAAAAAAGATGACCTGTAAATCTCTGACTACAAGGACATTAAAAGATGCCGATTTCATCATAAACGGCATTATTCGCAGACTTCCCAATACTTCATCCGAGTATATTCTGAGCGCGTCTGTAATCAACTTGAAAAAAGGCCGGGTTATAGCACGTTCGGATGTCAGGTTCAAAGCCATAGACTTCAGGCTTATCCCCGGCAGCCCCATGTTCCAGGAAAATCCCGTATCAATTAAAGACCCTCACATGGAAGTTTCCGCTAAAATGGCCCAAAGCCCTTTAGGAACAATAACGGACAAGGAATATTTTTCACTGCTGGAAACACGGGCCATGATTTCAGAAGCCGAAAAGTCCTATGCGGACGGTTTTTACAGAACAGCCCTGGTACTGTTAAATATGGTGGCTGAAAGAGAAGACGGGCAGTTGATAAAAACCTATGGAGGCATATACAGCGCATGTCGCAAAATCGGCATGAAAGACCAGGCAAAAGAAGCATTTGAAAAACTTATTTCTATAAGTGTGGGAAAATACCGGGTCTTGACGATTAAGTTCCTGTTCCGGGTAAATTCCGTAAAGTTCTGGAAGAATCGGGATTTAATAGAACAATACGACATGTGGCTTGAACTTATTGGAAAATATTTCAGTAAAAGCCCATACTGCCTTAAAATTCTGGGGCATTCCAGTAATACCGGGTCGGAAAGATATAATAAAAACCTTTCCAGGGAAAGAGCGCAGAAGATACAGAATATGTTAAAGCCTTATTTTCCCAAAATAAAAAAGCAAAGCCGTATCACAGGTAAAGGTTTTTTGGATAATCTTTCAGGAAGCGGGACAGACGATATCCGTGATGTACTTGACCGTCGTGTGGACTTTGCTGTCGAAGAATGCAGATGAAATGGATTAAATATGGATTAAATAATGATCAAGGCCATCAAAACAGCAGGATATGGTAACGGAAATATCCTGTGCTTCAGAGGTTATTTAATATGAAAATTCAGAGCAGAAAAATAAGCCTGTTCAGCCAATGTTCTTACGTTTTGATCCTTTTATTTTTTTCAGCATCAATACTGTTGCCATTATCAGGTTGTGCGGTCACTCCATGTCCGAATTATGAAAAAAGCGGCAAAACATATGGATGGCATGGCGGTATCTTTCGGGAAAGCTGGGACGATTATTATCGTTGTGCAATTTCCTATAGAGACGGTGAATTGTATGAACAGTCTCTTCTGGCACTGGACAAAGCTGTCACTCGCCGATATAAAGATCAGAGAAGAGCGAGAACCTATGGCATGCATTTAATCGACGATTATTTTCCACACCGTGAAACAGGCATAATCTATTATTTACAGGGCGACTTCAACCACGCAGAATCCGAACTCCGGCTTTCCATCGAACAGGAAGAATCTGAAAAAGCCTTTCATTTCCTGGATAAAGTTCGCAGAAGTATCCTGCTGCGTGACAGGCAAACTGTATTAAAACCTCAAGTGTTTATAAACCTGCCAGAGGGGAAAAAAGAAGGCGAATACGAAATCAGAACAAAAGATGATCCAATTTTTCTTTCAGGGACAGCGGAAAGTACTCAATATATTTCAGAGATTATCGTTGCCGGGAAAGCCGTATTTATAAAAGGTTCGGATCGTCGTATAGAGTTTAAACGGGAATTATCATTGACTCCCGGCAGAAACGAGATCGATATAATTGTCCGCAACCTTCTGGATGGAACATTCAAACAAAAGATCATTATCCATGCAGACAGATCAGGCCCTGTTATCATCATATCAAAATTCGATCCGACTATAGGTGTGCTGCAAGGGTATGTGTATGATGAATCAGGAGTGTTTTCTCTTGCTTTGAACGGTATCCCTCTCAATATTCAAAAAGAAAACGAAGTATGGTTTGATATAAAAATCGAAAAGGGGGCAAAAAGCATAAAAATAGCTGCACAGGATGAGCTTGGAAACCAGACCAGGGGAAATATCGATGAATACAGGCTTCATGCTTCACTTGATAATCTGATAGCGCAGGGCCGCTTGAAAACAATATCCGATGCAAAAACAAATTTATCACTCTCGCGATCTGGACATCCTGATATTACACCTGATATTACACCTGATATTACAATTGATGGATGGCCTGAACAAAAGACACGCAAAGCAAGAGTGTTCGTGAAAAAAATACATGTTCAAGGCAAGGTTGTCGGCAGTCAGAATATTGAATATATAAAAATAAACGATGTTCCGATTCACCATCGATCAGGCAGAGTCATTGTCTTCAATCATTATCTTGACTTGAAACCAGGTGAAAACATCATTGAAATCGAGGCAAAGGAAAAATCAGGCAGCATAAGCATGAAAAGGCTTTATATAATAAGGGCGATTCCTGAAATATTCAAACCAGCGTATCGCTACCGTCTTAGGGCATATCCTTTTGAAGGCAAGGATGATATTGGATTTGCAGAAAAATTTGATAACATGCTGCTGAAAGTTTTTACAGATCGAAACCGCTTTCAGGTCAGCCAGCATAATGAATTGGAAATACAGAATCAAACTGAGAAAAAAGAAACCCATTCCCTCAATATTACTCACGGCCTGCTTTTAGGAAGCATGAACGCTACAAAACACGGAGTTGAAGTGGTTGCCCGGCTTGTCGATATAAAAACATCAAAACTGCTTGCCGTCAAAGATGCTTTCAGCGATAAAAACAATCGTGACGGATTGCTGCAAATCGCAGCCAGGCTGGCTGAAAAATTTCATATGAAATTTCCATTGATACATGGTATTGTCTCACAAAAATCCGGAAAATGGAGGTTCTGGTCATCAAATTCGAAATTTATCACGAATTTTGAAAAACAGACGGTCGCAAAAGAATGGCCATTGATCTTATATCAGGATGAAAAACCGGAATATAACCCGGTTACAGGGGAATTCTTAGGATCGGAAACAAAAATTATCGGATATGACTGTATTGATGGAAGGTGTAACAAAATCATAGAGAAACGAAATCCGAAAGCAGGGGATAAGGTGTTTACCCAATGAAAGCAATCAACCCGGAAAGATTCAATCCAGCTCGCTTAAAAAAACAGAATAACTCGGAAAAGGAGCAGGAGGTTTTATATGATTGCCTTTTCTGCTGTCAGAGAGACGGGTTGATTCAAAAGTATTGGAAATTGGTATTTGACGTGGTTAAATCTGTTTTATCAGGAAGTTATAGCGTTCCAGACTTCACATTACAGGATATTGAGGACTTTCATCATGATGCCTTGATCGATCTGCTCGAAAATGACAACCGAAAATTATGGAAATATGATGAAAAAAAGAAAGTCCCTCTGGCAGCCTGGATAAAATTGATTGCCAATCGCTTTGTCAAAGGCAAATTGAGAAGTAAAAAGTATGAAAGCTTGTCAAAAAGACGACATCAGATTTCGATTATAGATGATATCTGGAAACATCCGGAGACCAGGCAGGGAAGCGAAAGGGATATTTTAAAAAAAGAAGTATCAACGATTTTAAAAAACAGGCTGACCCAAAGAAACAGGAAAAAATTAAAGATAAGAGATCAACTGATATTGGAACTATTTTATTATCAAGGATTGTCAAGGGAAGAAGCTGCTTCATGCCTCAATATGACAGTCGGTGCATTTGATACAGCCAAATCCAGAGCAATAGACCGGATTCAAAAAATAATTGCAGAAGACGGGGATTTAAAAAAAGTGTAAGTTTTGTTTTCTTTTGTGTATTAAAGTAAAAAAGGTGGCAGGTGGTTATCATGTTCATCATATCCATCATGATTATCTGCGGTTCGAAAACGAATCAATCTATTTCTTGAACCGCAGATAACCATGATAAAAATGATGTCCATGATGTTTTCAAGTTTCAACCAACTTAAAACTCAAGCACTGTCTGTGGGAGTTTGATCGATGAAAACGCAATGTCTGGATATTGAAACACTTTATCATTATATTACCGGGCAGATTTCCAGTCGTGAAATGGAAGCAATGGAAAAACACCTCCTGGAATGTGATGACTGCCTGGATGAATTCATAAGTGCAAACGCACTTTTAAAAGAGAAGGTCTCGAAAAAAGAAGAGGTCGCTCCCAAGATACTCAATTCTCATATTCTGGAAACTATCAAAGCCAGGCTCAAGAGGTTTTATAAATGGATAACCCAGCCACCTGCAGCAGCTCTCATTGCCGAGCCTGTGAGGTCAGGCCGGGCATCGTCAGAACCAGATACATCAGAATCGGATACATTTCAAAAATATATAAAACTGTCCAGATCCTTTGACAAACTTCATACGGATATTCTTTTTAATATATCAGGTTCCGAGAAATTTTCCATGTTCATCAACTCAATTGACAGGATCGAAAATGAAAAAAAAATTCTCATCATTTTAGGGAGGCCGGACAACAGGTATGAAGCGCGTCCATTGAAAGAATGCCGGGCAGAATTTCAGGATATGCCATTTGGAACATACAGCCTTGTCCTGGAACAAAATGGAGTACAGACAGGGCAAATCGCTTTTGAAATAGATGGAGCCGGACTGAATGAAAAATAACAATTCCCTTTTGTTCAATATCAACAGAGAAAATGAATCTTTAAAAATCGATATCCAAAGCCCTCAAGATTCGATCTGGCATCAGGAAAAGATTGATGTATCCATCAAAAAAGTCGAACTTCAATATCAAAAACTTGTCAGCATTCTGAATAAACAAAGTGGAAACAACACATATGGTAATGATACTCTCGAAAACTTGAAAAAAACCGGGCGAATGATGTGTGATGAGCTTTTAACACCTGATATAAAGGAAACATTGAGGAAAACAAAAGCCGAGTTTTTGACGATCACCATAGATGACCATCTTGTGCATATCCCCTGGGAACTGCTTTGTATCGAAGATAAATTTTTCTGCGAGAGTTTCAATATGGGCCGTCTTGTAAAAACCCGTAAGAAAATTTCCGGCATCAATAATCGCTCGCTTGAAAATCCTCTCAAAATGTGGATACTGGCAAACCCCAACGGAGATCTTCCAAATGCCGGGCAGGAAGGTCTGATGCTCACAAAACAGATGTACCTGGCTGACAATGCCGTTGAAGCTGTGCAAGACAGTGAAATTATGCCAGACAAGGTCAAAAAAGAGTTGAAAGATTATGATATAGTCCACTTTGCCGGTCATGCCGAATACAACTCTGATTCACCTGAGAACAGTTCTTGGAAATTAAAAAACGGTTATTTCACAGCACAGGATATATCGAAAATGGCTGGCGGTGATTCCATGCCTTCTCTGGTATTTTCAAATGCCTGCCAGTCTGCCAGAACTGATAGCTGGAAACAAAACGGGGCTGACCATTATAATCATTCTTTCGGCCTGGTGGATGCTTTCATGTGTTCGGGAGTGAAACATTACATAGGCACATCATGGAAAATCCCGGACGAACCGGGAAGCCGTTTTGCCGGAAAGTTTTATGAATATCTGCTGGCTGGATATTGTGTTGGCGAAGCTGTGAGGCTTGCAAGAATAAGTCTGATGAAAGACAAAGATGCTCTCTGCTGGACCAGTTACCTTTTATACGGAGATCCTGCTTTTGTTTACTATCCTCAAAAAAAAAGGAAGATTTCCCAAGAACCTCTCAACAAGAACATCAAAGAGGAATCGGGATCGGATAAAAAAAGGGCAACAAGTGAAGAATCCCGAAAAAAAGTTCATATAGATCCAGTTCCGGAAAGAAAAAAGCCGCGCAATTCTTACATATGGCAGATTGTCGGTATCATTTGCCTGATCATTCTGGCAGCAGGTGTGAAGTTTGCTTTAAAAAATGGTGAAAGCCAGGCTCCAGATAAGATAACCCTTTCTGTAGCCATCAAAAACCGTCCCAAAGGAAAGGAAAATTTCATTGCCCATATGATAGAAGGCCGGATTATTCAATCATTGCCCTGGATGACGCTTCTGGAGCGGACTTCTCTGGATCTGCTTTTAAAAGAATATGAACTCATTGAATCAAGGCTGGTTCCCAAAAAAAACAAGATTGATGTGGAATTTCTCGCAGTCGATTTCTACCTTATAATAGAAGTCGATACCTCGGATTCAAAGCCTTTTGTACTCATGCGTCTGGCAGATCAAAGAACAACAGAAATCATCAAATTATTCGACGAACCTATTGATTCCGAAAAACTCATTAAAGACCAGATAGAAGAAATTTCTGAAAATCTGTTGACGACACTAAAAAAAGAATGTCAATTAAAGTAAATACCTATGTAAGTACCTGTGCATAAATTATGTTACATTTATTGTAGGGGCAAACCCTCGTGGTTGCCCTCATAGAAAGGTGTACCGTGAAAATAAAATTTGTCATATTGTACCTGATCATATTTTCGATCCTCTCACCCCAATCCCACACTTTCGGTAATCAAGCATCTGTAATTACCTGCAAACTATCCGAAAATATCATCATCCTCGGAGATGTGTTCTCCATGTCCGGAAAGATCACACCGCCTCCAAGCAGGGCAGGGGCAAATGTATTCGCTGCCCTGACTTCCCCTGCCGGGCAACTTTCACATAAAACAGCGTTTGCCGATGAAACAGGAGCCTTTGTCCATGATTTTACATGCACGGATATAACCATTCAGGGCAATTGGACTGTTCAAGCCACTTGGGCAGGGGAACCGGGAATTATCACAGGGGCTGACAGCAATATCCAGCCCCTTGAGGTCTCGAAGTCAAGAACTCATCTTACACTGGCATCCTCCTCCTATTCGATTTTTCCTGATGAAGAGGTTGTACTCACCGGCAAATTGAAGCTTCTCCCCGAATGTCCCAGGGATCTGTCAGTCCTTCAAATCGATCTGATCGTAACCGACCCGGATGACATGTCTGTCACCAGACAGATCCCGAATGTCGAACAGCAGGGAAATTTTTCTTATAATTTCGATCAATTCACCAAAACCGGTGAATGGAAAATCCAGGCTGTTTTTTCCGGAAATGACGCATTTCATCCTGCAAATTCTGAGGTCATCAAAATTCATGTGGTCGATACTGCCGGATATGCCATAATCATCCAGGGAAAAATCTTTATCGGCGAAGGACTCGATCTTCATGATAAAACCACCGATTTTGTGTATCGGCAGTTGAAGCAAAGAGGCTTTGAAGATGATGACATAATGTATTTCAATTACGGATCGAAGGATGACAACCCGCTTATCGATGAAGAACCCTCCAAAGAGAAAATCCAACAAAGCTTGACCCAGTGGGCAAAAAACAAGATGACCGAAAAACCGGGCGATCTTTACATCATAATGGTCGGACATGGTGACAACGAAGTTTTTCCCATTTATCCAGATATCATAAACTCCGGAGATATTGCCTCATCTCTTGATACCCTTCATTCGGATGTGCCTGACCGGAAAATCCTTCTTTTTCTCGGTTTTTCAGGTTCCGACTCTTTTATTGATGATCTGTCAAAAAACAACCGGGTTATCATTGCCAGCACCGCAGCAGACGAACTATCTTTCAGAGGTCCTGCATGTGTGGATAATCAGGGAAGCGGTCTCAGGCATGGCGAATATTTCATCAAGGAGTTTTTCAACCAAATCACCTGGGGAAAATCTGTAAAAACCTGCTTTGAAGAAGCGGTGTCAGATATCGAGTCTTTCACTCTTGCAGGTTTCGGAGCCATCGCTCCTCCCTGGTATGATGGCGCATTTCAGCATCCTTTGATAGATGACAATGGCGATGGAAGCGGGAGTAACGATCTTTCACGATCAAATCATGATGGTTTGTTCAGTGATAACCTCTATGTCGGTGTCAGCGCCTTGAATGACAATACACCGGATGATATTTTCATCACCAGGGTTTCTGACACGATTTTTCTGACCGACAGCGAAAACACGACAGATGATATTTGGGCGCAGGTAAATGATAATACCAGGGCCGAAACCATATGGATTGAGGTCAAACCTCCGAAATACATGCCTGAAATTCCGGTCACCCTGAGCCAGGTGGAGCAGGATTTTTTCGCGATGACCGGAAGTTTGGACAATGACAGGTACAAATGGAACGAGCTTGATGTTTTTTCAGATCCCGGCATGTATCAGGTATTTTATTTTGCTGAAGACAATTCAACAGGCATATTGTCTTCTCTCATGGAAACGAGAGTATATAAGGCAAAACAGGGGAACTCGCCTCCTGATCCGTTTGAACTGGTTTCTCCAACGGACATGGCAACCGCTCCCACCTCACTTATTCTGAACTGGCAGGATGCAATCGATCCGGAGGGGGACAGGGTAATCTATACCGTACTTGTCTCCAAAAATGATCCGTCTTTCACCGCTCCGATTATAAAACAGGGCCTGATGTCCAGTGGATGTTCCGTCACTCCTGAAGATGATATAGAAGATTTCTCGACTTATCACTGGAAGGTTCTGGCAATTGATGAATACGGGGCTGTCCGGGATTCGGATGTGAGAACTTTTTGTACGGATGAAGATATAAGCGGCGGATTTGGTTACGTAGAAGGAAGCGTCACCCTGGCCGCTGATCCGGGCCGGAAGGTGGCCGATGCAACGATCTTTTTTACAAACCCCGATACGGGCGATATCATGCATCAAATCAATATGAAGAGGTTTGAAGGCGATTATGAGTGCAGACCCAAATCAGGTAAATACAATATCCAAGCCAAAGGAGACCGATACATCTCTTCCGATATCATTTACGATAAATCTATTCCGGTGTTTGAGGATGGTTCGCCAGAAACGATCAATTTCTCCTTGTCTCTCAAGGGTGATATCGACGAAGATGCTTCCGTAGATCTTGATGACATTCGAAAAACAATTCGGTTTTTTGGCGGGATTATAGATCCGACACCCGAAGAATTTGATCTGGCAGACTGCAATGGAGATGGTGAAATTTCGATGCTTACCGGTAAAAACGATGTAAAATGTATTCTATATCTAAGCTGGGGAGGGATATTGTATTGAAACTTTTTTACTTTGTTATATGTTTGATATCATTATTCTTTTTTCCATACCTCTCATCTGCCCAGCAATTCCAGTGGATCGATATCCCCGCATCTCCGAACCCCGTGGGTTCAGGCGCGAGAGCATTGGGAATGGGTGGGGCTTTTATAGCGGTAGCGGATGATGCAACTTCAGCATCCTGGAATCCGGGCGGACTGATTCAACTCAAGGAAACGGAATTTTCAATCGTGGGAACCTGTTTCCATCGAATTGAGGACAACGGGTTTGGAGCTATGCCAGAAGCTTCAGGCAGGCAAAGTATATCAGCAGCCAATCTCAATTATCTCAGTTTTGCATATCCTTTCAACCTGATGAAACGCAACATGATAGTCTCAGTCAATTATCAATATCTTTACGATTTCAACCGCGAATGGAATTTTGTAATCAATCATAAATCCGAACTTTTTACCACTGACCGCCATATCCAATACAAGCAAAAAGGATGGCTTTCAGCCGTCGGACTGGCTTATTGCATCCAGGTCACACCGAGGTTTTCGTTGGGATTTACTGTAAACATTTGGAAAGATGGCCTGGGAAAAAACGACTGGAAGCAGGAAACTTTTGAAAAAGATTACGGGATTCATCTGTCGAGCGGTAAAGCGTTCACTGACGAATATTACACAAGTGATAAATATACCTTCGACGGTTTCAACGCCAATCTCGGCATGTTATGGAATGTGAACGATCACTTTATCATAGGGGCTGTTATAAAAACTCCTTTTTCAGCGGATTTAAAGCACGAGGTGGTGTTTGAATCATCTCAGTCAACTCAAGTAACGAACTATACGGAAGATGAAACCCTGGATATGCCATTGTCATATGGTGTAGGGATTGCGTATCGATTCTCGGACAATCTCACGCTTTCAGGTGATATCTACAGAACCGAATGGCAGGATTTCATTCTGGAAAATGCAAATGGAACCAGGATATCTCTGATAAGCGGCCTGCCCGAGGCCGAATCCGACATAGATCCGGTACTCCAGGTCAGAGTTGGCATGGAATATCTGTTTATCCGGCCAAAAAGCATCATTCCCATACGAGCCGGATTTTTCTATGATCCTGCACCGGCAGAGGGAAGCCCGGATGATTTTTTTGGTTTCAGCATGGGGTCGGGCATCGCTGTTGGATCTTGTGTTTTCGATGCTGCATATCAATACCGGTTCGGGAATGGCGTTGGCCAATCCGCGTTCAAGCATCTTGGATTTTCTCAGGATATTGACGAGCATTCTTTTTATGCTTCTTTGATTTATCATTTTTGAGAGTGGAAGAAGCGGTTTGTTATTGAGATTGGCTGTGTTTTTCCAACTGATGCCTCTGCCTGTACTGTGAATTTTTCGGCATCCTTCATTCAGTAGTTTACACTTTCCGTATGTCTGAATCAGGATTCTCAGGATTAAAGGATGAACAGGATTAGCATTTGAAAATCTTGAAAATCCTTTAATCCTGAGAATCCTGATTCAGACAAAATGAGGCAATAAAAAAACAAGCCAGAATAAGAAAAAGTGTAAACTACTTTTGGACGAATATGAAGGATGCCCAAAAGTTTATATGAAAGTTTCAAAATTTATGCACGCTATCTACCAGACTCACAAAACAGGTTCAAAATCAAAAATACGAAACAGCATTTTTAAACAGCAGAATACCTGTCTGCATGTGGAGTTTTTGGCCAGGCAGATTTTTTCCGTTTCTCTGCCGTCTGTCCATATCTTTCTGCCCTGACCAGTCCGGGTGGTTGGAGGGATGATTGAAGGCTTCGGGATGGGGCATGAGTCCGAAAATACGCCCGCTAGCGTCACAGATACCTGCAATGTCATTCAGAGAGCCATTGGGGTTGAATGGAAAAACACCATCTGCCAACGATCCGGCAGGTTTTGAATAGCGCATTACCACCTGCCTGTTTTCTTCAAGGCGGCTCAATGTATCATCATCTGTATAAAACTTGCCTTCTCCGTGCCGAACCGGCAATTCGATCTGTTTTATTCCACGGGTGAATACACAAGGTGATTTGGTATCTATGGCAAGATTTACCCATTGATCCCTGAAATTTCCGCAATCGTTATATGTCAGAGCAACAGATCTGGTATCGTAATTTTGGTCGAATCCAGGCAGAAGCCCGAGGTTGGCCAATGTCTGAAATCCATTGCAGATACCGAGTACAAGCCTCTTTTTTTCGACAAACGCAAGGATTTCGTTTTTGATCCTTGTTTTCAGACGCACAGATTCAATCACACCTGCACCGTGGTCATCTCCCCAGCTGAATCCGCCTCCGAGTACCATAATCTGATAATCATCAAGCATTGCAGGACGATCTATCAGTGCGTTTATATGTACCCGGTCAGGAATTCCTCCCGCTTTTTCAAATGCAAAAGATGTTTCAATATCGCAGTTCAGACCATATCCGGTCAGGACAATAACTCGTATCGATCCCATTACACAAGTTCTCCAAAAGGTGCCTTCCAGCAGGCTTTTAATTTTTCTATTTTATGATCAATCAGAATTTCTTTGTCCTGTCCTTTTATAATAAGATCAGGATCGGCTGTCACCCTTCCCACACATGTGCAACAGGAAATTTGATCGAAAACAGCCTCAAAGGCATCTTTGTCCGCAGGGTCTATGGTAATAATAAAACGACCGGGAGATTCGGAAAAGAGCAGAACGCTGTTTTGCAGTTTTTCCTCAACCGGTATTTTTGAAAGCTCGACAGTCATGCCAAGATTGCCAGCCATGGCCTTCATGGCAAAATGGATTCCAAGACCGCCTCGATAAACGCCGTGCGCGGATGCAACCAGCTCCTGTTCAATTGCTATGGCCAGTGCCTTGTAAATCGGCAAGAATCGCTCAGGATGAACCTTTGGAACGTTCAGTCCCACATAACCCAGACGATTATAATATTCCGAACCGCCCATCTCGTTTCCGGTGATTCCCAGTACATAAACCAGATCATCGGCGGCCTTGCAGTCGAGGGTAACGCACTTGTTTATATCCTCAATAACACCGATGCTGGAAAACTGAAGGGTTTCCAAAGCAGAGACCTTGTGGGTTTCACCAAAGGAACCTGGCAGATGGCCATCCACATACATGCTGTCTTTACCCGATAATAGAGGTATTTCATATGCAAGGCAGATATCTTTGAGTGCATGGCATGACCTGACAAGTTGAGCGGCCTTGAAGCGGCCGTCAGGATTTTTCACAGGATCATATTGAATATCCGGCCAGCAGAAATTATCAACCCCCCCGATATGAGAAGGATCTGCACCAATTGCGATCAAACGCCTGAAAGCCTCGTCAATAACACATTCGGTCATATGCTTTGCGTCAATTGCGGAATATTCGGGCAGCAGTGCCTGGGCAAGACCAAGCCCTCTTTCGGATTTAAGAACAGGCCGGATCACAGCCGCATCACTTGGTACATCCCGGTCTTTGCCGACTAAGGGCTTTATCACGCTCGTTCCCTGGACTTCGTGATCATATTGTCTGGCGATCCATTCTTTCGAGCAGATATTGGGCCGGGCAAGAAGGTCTAAAAGCAGGCTATCAAAGTCCTGCAATTCCCCTGTAACCGGCTCGAAAAGCCCTCTTCTTTCTGGAGTTTTCCATACAGCATCAAACTCCCACTGGGGAAAGCCTGACTCTAAAAGGTCCATGTCAACATACGCACAGGTTTCTTTATTATAGGTAATGTGAAGCTTGCCTGTATCCTTATATTGACCTATTACAGTGCTTTCGACTGCGTGTTTTTCAGACAGTTTCATAAAATTGTCGAGATCTTCGGGCCTGACTGCAACGGTCATCCGTTCCTGTGATTCGGATATCCATATTTCCCATTGATCCAGACCTTCATATTTCAACGGTACTTTTTCAAGCTCGATATGACAACCGTTGCTTATCATGGCTGATTCCCCGACAGAAGATGACAGGCCTCCGCCACCATTATCGGTGATGAATTGAATAAGGCATTGATCCCTTGCTTCTATCAGAAAATCATGCATTTTTTTCTGGGTATAAGGATCGCCAATTTGCACATGACCGGCAGGAGTATGAGCAGAAAAGCTCTCTGACGAAGCTGTTACTCCATGAATACCGTCTTTTCCCACCCTGCCCCCGCACATTATGACAAGATCGGAAGGAGAAGTTTTTTTCCTGTCTGCCGGACTTCCGCAGACAGTGCTGGGCATTATTCCAACTGCCGTGACAAAAACCAGGCATTTTCCAAGATATCCCGGATGAAAAAGCACCTGACCGAAACAGGTGGGAATTCCGCTTTTGTTTCCTCCGTCACGAACCCCTTCTATAACGCCGTCAAGAAGTCTGCGGGGATGAAGTCTGGGTTTCAATTCACCGTCATAATCTCTCGGGCCGACACAATAGCCATAACTGCCCATTATGAGGCGAGCGCCTTTTCCGGTTCCCATAGGATCGCGATATACACCGACTATACCTGTAATCGCTCCTCCGTAAGCTTCCATATTAGATGGTGAATTATGGGTTTCGCCGGTAATCACATAATAATGGTCATCATCGAAACGACCGGCTCCCGCATTGTCCCACAGCACGGAAATAACCCAGTCTTTTTTCTCTTTCAGGGCCAGAGTTGGAGCTTCGATACAGGTCTTGAACAGATTGTCAACAATGGCTACCTGCCCGGTTTCGTCTTCCTGATATCGAAAAAGCCCCCTGAAGGTATTATGATTACAATGATCGCTCCTGGCCTGGGAGATGAATTCAAGTTCTACGTCCGTAGGATCGGACAGGCCGAGTTCTGCCCTTTCTTCTCTGACCTTTTCATTGAGAAAATAGGCTCTTATGGTTGGAATATCGGCAGGATTTAAAGCCAGTCCGCGTTCATCGCTTGTCTTCTTGACAGACTCATCGCTATGGACAGTCACAGATGACGAACGGGGTTTATGATCAAGGATGACTCTGGGGATGTTGAGATCCGTACCTGATTCAGGATTCCAATCTTTTTTTGCAATGATCTTCCAGCGCTGAATAATATCGTTAGCAAGAAGTTCTCCAGCGATCATGTCCGCATCCGCTGTGGTCAAGTTTCCTGAAAGACAATAGCGACAGGATGTATAGACAGCGTCATCTGTGCCGAGTTTTACACCCAGCACATCTTCGATAGCCTCTATGGCCGTGGCCCCGGCATTGTCTTTTACGCCAGGGCGGTATCCGATCCATATTGTCCAGTCAAATTCGAGATCCAGAGGTTCCCATGAAGAAATCTGAGTCACCGGGTTTGTGAAAATCTCTTTTTGAATTTTTGCCAATTGTTCGGCTGACAGGTCGGCATCAATGGTAACGACATGGATGGTTCGGGCTTTTGTTACTTCTATCCCGAAATAATCGCTGGCCTTTTTACGAAGGCTTTCGCCTTGTGCATCCACCAAATTAGGTTTGAGCATTATTTCAAGTTGATATGGCATAATACAGCGCTTGGTAACAGGAAAATACGTAAAAGTCAAACTGAAATCAAAGAGGAGAGTTCATATATTTTTTTGGCAAAATTCTTTTGAAAATTTCGCAGTATTCTTAATTCTGCCATTTATTATTGTTTGATTTTAGTTCGCTTAATGGTAATATGCTCTCGTCAGAATTTTTATGACAGGACACGATCAAAAAATATGATTTTTAAAATTCTGATTATAACCGGTTTTATTATTTTCCTAAAAAACGGGGGTATCATGAAACAGAAAAGCCGAAAGGAAGTGGAAGAATTTGTGGAGCATCAAAAAGTTCAATTAGGGCTTGATGCGGAAGAAACAAAACAACTCTACCAGCAGAACCTGATGGATATGGATATGGAAGAAAGTGAGCCATTGGAATCAGCAGGTTCGGCTATAGGCAATTTTTCATCTCCCGCTCCAGCACGAAAAAAAGGAAAAAAAAGGAGGAAGGCAGTGTCAGATCCTTATCTTTCAGAATCCCAGACAATACGGGCCAGGCCAACCAGGATAAGCAATGTCAAATCTTTTTTGTATGAACATGCCCTGCCAAACGAATATATCATTGAAATCGGCAAAAAAGACGCAAAGGTTTATATGGGCGGCAAATTTTTGAAGCTGGGCCGTAAATTTTTAAAATTTCCGGCTACTGTTCAGACCGTATATTTTACATCTGACAATGCAAATAAAAGCTATCAGGGTTTGAGGATTGATGGATATGCCTGCTGGCGAGTGGATTCTGAAAAACCCGAAGTTGCGGCCAGAAGCCTGGATTTTACAGATCGGGAAAATCCGATGGGCAACACCAACCGGATACTTCGAACCATATGCACCGAAGCGATTCGTCATCTCATAGCCAATATCACTATTGATGAAGCTTTGACAAAAAAAGACGAAATTGGCAGGGATTTGAAGTCCCAGTTAGAACGAATCGAAAGAAGCTGGGGTATTGCGTTTGATCAGGTGGGAATTGAGCGTGTTACAATATTGTCCAATCAGGTTTTTTGCGATCTTCAGCAGAAAATGAGAGATGGTTTGAGGCTCACGGCAGCCGAAAGCCGTATGGAAACCGATCAGAAAATAGAAGAAAAAAAGGCTGAGCATACCCGTGAAATGGAGGCATTGCGCTGCCAGACAGATCAGGAAACTCGAATTTTACAGGCAACAACGGAAAGCCGTATACATAAGGTAGAACTGGACGAAGAAGCAGCACAGGAAACAGAAGAACGAAAAATAAAGGAAGCCCGGCAAAAGGAAGAGCATGAATCAGAGGAGAGAGCCGAGGAACAAAAGGCTGAAAGACTCAAACGTAAAGCGGCTCGTGAAGGTGAAATCGAGAAAACCAGAAATGATGAAGAATATAATCTTAAAATTGCACGCATAAATTCCGACGCAAGCTTTGAGATCGATGCCGTCAAAACAGAGGCCAAAGTTGCCCAGGCGAAAGTTATGAGCGAGCTTATAAAAATCGAATCCGAACACGATAAGAATATGAAGCTTCAAAAACTGGAAGCAGTTCGGAAAGCAGATGCTTATGAAAACGCTCAAAAACTTGAACTGGCCAGCCTATGGGCCAAGCTTCAGATGCATAACGAACAGTTTGAATCAGATTTGAACGAACAACGACAGAAAGCGATACTCAATCAAGAACTAGAAGAAAATCGAATTAAAATTCTCAAATTAGAAGAGCAGATACACAATATGGTATCCAATAACAGGGTGCTGGCAAGGTTCGTTCAAAAACTGCCCGAAATCGCTTCTTCCATGAAAATAGATCGTTATACGGTTTTCGATACATCCGGCGGATCGCCGTTGTCTCAGACTCTTGCACAGATGCTCTCTTTATTTGAAACCCAGGGCTTGAAACGATTCTTTGAGGAAAAAAATTCAGATACAAATCAGGAAGATATCGATATATCCGCTGGTAAGTTAGCTGGTAAGTCAGATGGTAAGTCAGATGGCACGTCAGAAGGTAAGTCAGATGGCACGTCAGAAGGTAAGTCAGATGGCACGTCAGAATAATAATTATGCACGATGCACCGCCGAGATAAATCTCCTGGCTGAGTCATCCAAAGCACCCTGAAGGGCGCTATTGCAGTCGGGTTTACCCGGCTTTGAAAAATTCAGCCCGGAGATTCATCTCCGGGTTGCGTATTATGCATGAGCATGCTTATGAACGACATGAAAAAATCATCAACGCAAAATACATTTTCCAACCCATTTATCCGCAATAAATCGAAACCCGTTCAACTCATCATCTGAAAAACCACGTTGCTCCTTTGAAAAAAAATCAGGTTGTAAAACGTCCGAAGAACTCCTGAATTTCTGGAGTGCGTAAAGCCTGGCTCCCTGGATCATATGGGCTATCCGTTCGACAACCTCTTCGTTGATCAAAGGGCGGATGCATGTGGTTTTAAACTCATAAGGAATATTAGATTCCATGATAAGACGTATGCTCGACAGCAGTTGAGTACAATTTATTTCTTTTTTGATCAAAGGGGAATAGTCGGCAGGATCAGTCTTGATGTCCATTGCCAGATAATCAATCAACCCGCTGTCAATAAGTTTTTTTATTACCTTGGGGCGGCTTCCGTTGGTGTCGAGTTTGACCGGATACCCCATATTCTTTATCTTCTCGCAGAGGGAAAGCAGATCATCTTGCAGGGTGGGTTCTCCTCCTGAAATTACTACACCATCTAAAAACCCCTTGCGCTCTTCGAGAAAATCGAAAAATTTTTCACCTTTCAGATAATTGGGACAGGCAGCACACCCTGTGGCCAGTTCTGGATTATGGCAATATGGGCAGTCAAAATTGCACCCGGATAGAAAAAGTACGCAGGCAAGCTTTCCCGGGTAATCGATCATGGAATTTTTCTGTAAACCGCCAATATGCAATTTGTAAACCTCCGTTTTGATTAAATCTTATGAATGTATGAGATATCAATTTTATGGCAATAATTTATGGGCAGGCTTTTTTTCATATCACTTAATGATGAAAAGCCTGCCGATCATGAAATCAGCCCTTATCTATATTATGATGCAACCTGAAATGTTTTGCGCTGGTAAAATTCGGTCTGCTTACCGTCATTCCACTGGCCCACTGGCCTGAGATAGCCGACCACACGGGAATAAATTTCGGTTTTAGCACTGCATTCGGGGCAATATTCCTGTTCCCCGTTCAGATATCCGTGAGTTTCACACACTGAAAAAGTCGGGGTCAGGGTAAAGTAAGGGAGTTTGTAGCTGGTAGCGATCTTTTTGACCATGTTCTTGATGGTTGTGATATCATCCACCTGTTCACCCAGGAAGATATGAAGCACAGTGCCGCCCGTATATTTGGTCTGTAACTCGTCCTGAAGGTTCAGAACGTCAAATATATCATCCGTGTAATTTACCGGCAACTGGGTTGAATTTGTGTAATAACAATTTCGGAAATCTTCGCTGTCTTCCTTGCCTGAACACATGATATCAGGATACCGCTTTTTGTCCAGCATGGCGAGCCGATAGGAAGTGCCTTCAGCAGGAGTAGCTTCAAGATTGAATATTTCATCGGTCTTTTCCTGAATTTCGGTAATCTTGCTTCTTATGAAATCCATGACTTCGATGGCAAATGCCTGGCCTTCTTTTGTGGTGATACTCCAGCCCATGAAATTAAGGCAGGCTTCGTTCATGCCGATGATGCCGATAGTGGAAAAATGGTTTTTCCAGTAACAGTTGGCAGCCTTTTTTATATCTCTTAAATAAAATTTCGAATAGGGATATAAATCCTTTTCCGTAAATGTTTCAAGTACTTTTCGCTTGATCTCCAGGCTATCGGCAGCAACCCGGATCATTTCTGCAAGTTTTTCAAAAAACTCACCTTTGTGGTTTGCCTCATAGCCGATTCTCGGAAGGTTGATGGTAACGACACCAATGGAACCGGTCAAGGGATTAGCGCCGAACAATCCGCCCCCGCGTTTTCGAAGTTCACGGTTATCCAGCCTGAGCCTGCAGCACATTGAACGGGCATCTTCGGGAGAAAGATCCGAATTGATGAAATTTGAAAAATAGGGAATTCCGTATTTGCCGGTCATCTTCCAGACCTTGTCGAGATTGGGATTGTCCCAGTCGAAATCAGCCGTGATATTGTAAGTAGGAATCGGGAATGTAAAAACCCGGCCGGCGGCATCTCCTTCCATCATGATTTCAGCAAAGGCATTGTTCAGCATATCCATTTCCGGCTGAAAATCGCCGTAGGTTGCAGACTTCATCTCACCGCCAATGATCACAGGATGGTCTTTCAATGTGGATGGTACGTTTAAGTCCATGGTTATATTAGTAAAAGGCGTCTGAAATCCTACTCTGGTAGGTATATTGATGTTGAACACAAATTCCTGCATTGCCTGTTTAACTTCATCATATCCAAGGCCGTCATTGCGAACAAATGGAGCCAGCAGGGTATCGAAGCTGGAAATAGCCTGTGCGCCGGCTGCCTCGCCCTGAAGGGTATAAAAGAAATTTACCATCTGGCCCAGAGCTGTGCGGAGATGACGCGGGGGAGCGCTTTCCACCTTGCCGACAACGCCCTTGAAGCCCTGAAGCAAAAGATCTTTTAAATCCCAGCCGACACAGTATATTGATAATTGACTCAAATCGTGAACATGAATATCCCCGCTCTTATGAGCGTCTCTAATTTCAGGGGGATATATCTTGTTAAGCCAGTATTCGGCTGTCACGTCAGAAGAAATGTAGTTATTCAGGCCCTGGAGGGAAAAGCACATATTGCTGTTTTCCTTGATTTTCCAGTCCAGTTTCTGGATATAATTTTCCACAAGATCTACATTGGCCATCGTGGCAATACTTCTTAACTGGGAGTGCTGCTCCCGGTACAGGATATAAGCCTTGGCAGTTTTGTAGTAGGGAGAATCAAGAAGTACCCTCTCCACCACATCCTGGATATCCTCCACTTCGGGCAGAGGCCCCAAACGCAGTTCATGGGTCAGGGTCAATACCTTCAAAGTCAGCTTTCTGGCTTCTCTTTCATTGAATTCACCCGTAGCGTTGCCTGCATGGGCAATGGCTTCGGTTATTTTTGGTGAATCGAACTTGACAACCCTTCCGTCTCGCTTCTTTATCTTTTCGAACACTTGCATCCTCACTATTCTAGTCATTTAATCGGCTGTTGATATTGCTCAAAAAAGAGCAGATAAGTAATTTAATAAGTAATCAATCCAAATGATGTTTTGTATCCTGTTCGGGGAAGTACCACAACATATTGTGGCTGTCAACGGTTGTATTGGTATATATTGTATTGAACGAGGGGATTACAAGGAAAATCAAAAGGCTATATTTCAAAAAAAAGTTTTGCACATTTTTTCTTAATTACGCGATATAAACTGGCATGTAACTTGCTTTTTATAAGAGCGAGATTCAGCCAAAAGTTTTCACTTGATTTCAATCAGCCATCCCGGTATTATCCGATTATGCGCATAGATGACGAAAACCCTGTATTTCGAAAAGCATTCATACCCTGGTATGACAGCGAGACCATATGCCTTGTCTTTATTATGTTCCTGTTTACCGTAGCACTATTCGCTGCGGCAGGCATAAGTGTGGCAATGCCCTCGCCCGATTTTCACACCTACATATGGCTGCCCGTCCTGCTTCTGTCCTTGAGCAGTTTTGTGATTTTATCCATTACGATCCGGCTTATAAAACGTTATATGCACACCGGCAATAAAGAACAATAGAATATGAATCAGCAAGTGCCTGTTTTCCCATTGTTTACAGCAGGGTATATCAATTCTATAAGATAATGGAAAATTTTTGCGGTCGCTCCCCATACAACCGTATTGTCCACAGGATAGACCAGTTCTGCTATGCCTGGCATACGTCCGTGAAATTTTTTGGCATGATGAGTGATAAAAAGACTGCTCAAGGAAATCTCCAGTACTCTCGCTATTTCCGTTTTATCGTAAAGAATCTTTCCCTTCTGGTTCCAGACCCCGGTAAAAACTTCGATATCTTTCTGATTTATGGTCTGAAAATGACCCATTGAACCAATCAGTTCAACCTGGTCATTCGATATATTCATTTCTTCTTCAAGTTCACGAAACGCAGCAGAAAGCCGGTCAGCGTCGGTTTCATCCACATGCCCACCTGGTAATGCCACCTGGTTACGCCAGGGGTAACCCTCTGTGTCCGTTTTCTGGATAGCCAGTATATTGGTGGCACCTTCCCGTTCGAAAAATAAAAGAAAGACGCTGGTTGGTGCAAACCATGCGCCTTTCGGAATATCTGGAAGAGTGGCAGTATCTATAGCCTGCTTGAAACAGGAATAGTCTATTCTCATTTTATGACCTTGATAATGATTTAAGAATTCTGTTCCTTGAATTCTGAAAATTTCATATTCAGATAACTGTCCGTCTGTATAAACTTGAGGATGGGCAGCAACGTATCAGCAGGAATATATCCTGGCTGATTGGCTATAGGCTCTCCGTCCACAGCTATAAACCATGTGCTGGGCAATGCCCGTACCTCGTACTTTTTCGCTACATCTCTTTCAATATCGGAATTTACCTTGATTGCAACATAATTAGCGTTGAGATAGGCAATTATGGCCCTGTCAACAAATGTGTTAGCACTCATGACTTTACAGTATCTGCACCAGTCAGCATAAAAGTTCATGAATACCTTTTTTTTCTCTTTTTTGCTCAAAGCCATGCCGTCTTTGTATGAATACCATTTGATTCCCTGTTTATCATTTTTTGCACCTGCCGCAATTCCGACATTCGAAAGTATGACAAAGCAAAAGCATGTGAGGACTACAATTCCAATAATTTTTGTTTTCATAATATTTCCTTATTGTTATCTATTGTGAGCCT
>JAUCGE010000195.1 GCA_030377965.1 Desulfobacterales bacterium HSG16 | reverse complement strand
ATGTTTTTTCTCTGTGATATCCCTTGCGACTACCAATATCGCTTTTTCTCCATTATAGGTGCAGGAAACAGAAGAAGACTCAATATATGCAGTTTCTCCATTAATTCGTGTCATCTTTGCTTCGATAAAAGGCATGGCCTTTTCTATCTGGTTGACACTGATTATTCTCTGTTTAATCAATTCCAGAGAATCGGCATCCACAAATTCCATGATTGATCTGCCGATCAGGTCTTCTGCTTTTTCAGCTTTCAAAAATTGTATTGTGGCCGGGTTAACATAAGCTAATTTTTCCTTCTGATGGATAAAAACCGGTTCAGGTGATAATTCCACTAACTGACGATACTTTTCCTCGCTGTTTTTGAGCGCCTTTGCAAGACTTCTTTCAGTGACATTCTGGGCAGTGCCAAAGATACTGAGAGCTTTGCCGCTGTTATCCCGTCTTACCTTTCCGAACGCCTCCATCACCCATTCCCGTCCTGAATCGTTTATTATGCGGACTTCCACATGGTACGGGGTATCGTCACTTTTTAAGGCATTGTTGAAACTATTCTGCATGGTTTCAAAATCATCAGGATGCACCAATCTGGCAAATTCATCAAAGCTCGGTAGAAATGTATCCGGATCTTTGTCGAACAGTTTATACGCCTCCTCTGACCATTCAAGTTCCTGAGAAACAAGATTCAAATCCCAGCTTCCAAGCATTGCTGCTTTTTGTGATTCGGTCAGTTGACGCTCTCTTTTTTTCAGTACTCTCTCCGTTGTCTTGCGCTCGATTATCTCACGTCGCAATATTTCGTTGGAACTGGCAAGTTCAGCCGTTCGTTCTCTGACCCGTATTTCCAACTCATTGTGAGCCTTTTGCAGCGCATTCTCCGCATGTTCACGTTCAATGATTTCGTTCTGAAGCTGCTCATTACTTTCGATTAGTTCCATATTGCGTTGTTGTATTAATTTTTCCAGCCGATCTTTTTCCAGCTCTTCTTTAGGAAGCCAGCGGTAGAGTAAAATGACAATTACAATAATTGCAGCAATAACATTTATAATTTTTGGGATAAAAACCATTTCCGGGCGAACCAGAAACGTGTAAATTCCTTTTGGTAACAATCCTGCCAGTGAGGTGTACCACGCTCCAAAATAAAAACTTTCAAACAGTGTCCGAAATGCATCAATAGCCAGAATTACTAAAAGGACGAAAAGCAGCTGGTCTTTCATCACTTCTGATCTCAGCCGTTTTATATAAAACAGAAGGATAAATGACCACATACCGATAAGCAGCCAGTATGTCATTGGAGTTAACAATGTAAATATGTTCATGCATTTTCTTTCATTTTTTTATGAATTAACTCATATTATGACCTTACGGTTGCAGAGTTTTATCTATATCTGCATACATCAGCCAGGATTATTCCATTTTAACAGCCCTGCTTGAAAACGGGACATTTTGTATTTTCAGCAAAGGGCAACCACAAGGGATTGCCCCTACAGATTGTTACATAATATATGATCAGGTACTTATATTTTGTGTCGAGCTTAAAAAGATTCTGATAATGATAATTGAATATATGAAATCTTAATGCCAGTTACGTTAAAAAGTCAAGAAGATTTCTGATAAACCGAAGAATTTTTCGGGATTGAAGATATTTTCTCAATTGTCAGGTGAATATGCGGTTCATTCGAACCAGGTAAATTGCATAGCCTTTACTTGACAAAATGGCAGTTGACATGACAATATATTGCAGGGTGAGTATGGTTTTTTATTTTTGAATTGAAATTTGAAATGGACGTAACCGACTTGTTTTGCACGAAAAAAAATATTGAGATTGGACAGCAGACATGAAACAGAGACTTTTCATAGGGGTTGCGGTTTGCAGTATCTGCTTTTTCTGCCTGCTCCCGCTGATGGATGGCTCCTTGCACGCTGCCGTTGTGATTATAGATCAGGAAGACATCAGACAGAATATGGGCCTGCATATGGAGCTTCTTGTGGACAAAGAAGGAACATTGTCCATTGATGATATTGTTCTGCCCAAGACCTCTGAGCTTTTTTTCCCCAGCAGATGGGAAATTCCGAATCTTGGGGAAGTGAACGTGCATATCTGGGTGAAAATCAGGGTGAAAAACAATTTTTACGAAAAACGGGAATATATGCTGGAGGTTCCGTTTGCTCCCATAGATCTGATCGAATTATATCTTTTCGATTCTTTTGGTAATGTGGCAGCCGAAAAAAGTGGGGAATCTGTCGCTTTCGATGAAAGAAAATTTCGATATCCAAACCCTCTGTTGTCCTTTTCGATTGACGGCCAAGAAGAAAAAATCCTCTACCTGAGATATTATGATGAAGGCTCAATTCCCATCCCGTTAACCCTGTGGTCGCCCAGGCTGTTCGTTGAAGAATCTCTGCACATGCAATATCTGGTGGGGTTGTATTACGGCATTATCGTGGTCATGATTCCATACAATCTGTTTCTCTTCGTTTTCGTAAGAGACAGGTCATATCTGTTTTACACACTATACGTCGCAACTTTTGGAATATTCCAGATGGCCTTTGATGGACTGGCTCAAAAATATATCTGGCCGGGGATTTCCATATGGTGGTCAAACCGGTTGTTGTTTTTTTTCATGAGTCTTGCGGTTTTTTTTTTCGTAGGATTTTCCAGGTACTTTCTGCATACTGGAGAATACGCCCCCAGGTTCGAAAAGTTGATTCCGCTTTTGATGATCGCTATTCTTATGGAAGGTCTGTCACTCTTCGTGTTTCCTTTTTCCATAGTCACTCCGCTGCTGACCGTGACAGCCATTTGCGCCTCAGTGACTTTTTTTTTGATGAGCGTGATCTCCTTGAGAAAAGGATATCTGCCCGCTCGTTTCTACCTGATAGCTTTTTTTTGTTTTGTCACGGGTGTATTTTTGTTGGGTTTAAGGTACATAGGTATTCTACCCAGCAATTTTTATACTGAAAATGGCTTGCAGATTGGTTTTGCCGTGGAAGTGCTGCTGCTTTCTTTAGCCCTTGCTGATCGAATCAATATCCTCCGGTCCGAAAAAGAAGAAGCTCGCAGGGAGTCCATTGCAAGCCTCCATAGCGCTCATGAACTCAAGATAAAATACAGCAGGGGCCTGGAACGAAAGGTCAGAGATAGAACCATAGAGCTGGAAAAAAACAGAAATGAATTGCAACATGCTTTCATGAAACTGGAGGACAGCAATCAAAGTACAATGGACAGTATTCGATATGCAAAGCAAATTCAGCAGGCGTTGCTTCCGAAAACAGAGTTCATGAAAAAATATATGCCGAACAATTTCGTGATCTGGATGCCCAGGAATATTGTGGGAGGAGATATTTTCTTTTTCGAGCCGGTGGAACAAGGTTTTATTCTTGCTGTGGTTGACTGTACCGGCCACGGTGTCCCCGGTGCGTTCATGACTATGATTGCCATGTCAACACTGAGAAGGATCATAAAAGACGAACGGTACTATGATCCGGCAAAAATTCTGGAACGGATGAATTTCATAGTTAAAACAACGCTGCAACAGGACAGCGAAGATGCCTGTTCCGACGATGGTATGGATATCGGTATCGTAAAAGTGTCGGATAACGAAGGCAGAGGAAAACTTTCTCTCATATTCGCAGGCGCAAACATATCACTTCTTTACAATCAAAATGGTGCAATCCACCAGCTCAAGGCCGACCGTCAGAGCATCGGGTACAGACAGTCAAAACGCTCGAACATAGATTTCAATTTTACTAATCAGCCGCTTGATATCGAAAATGGGATGTCTTTTTACATTTCAACCGACGGATTCGAGGATCAGCTAGGCGGCGACATACTTACGGGATCTATGGAAAAACGCTTCGGAAAAAAACGATTGCGGGAGTTGCTGGGAAAAATCTCAGATCTTTCGTTCCAGGAGCAGAAAGCGTTCATCATGGCAGAATTCAATGAACACAGAGGAAAACGTGAAGCGCTTGATGATGTGACGGTTGTGGGGTTCGGGTATTGAATCAGGTAATTTTGAGAAATATGTTTTTTGTACCTAAATGATTCTTTTCCTTGACTCTTCATGATGCAGAGTGATCCATTCTTCATTGTTATTTCCACTTTTAACATTCCTGGATCAAGCCAGGACTCCTTTGTTACGGATCAATCCTGATGAGTTTTGGTAAGATTCATTTGATTCGATTCTTTGTATGCCTTGAGCAGGTCGTTAATTCTTGTTTGATAGCCTTTTCCCTGATTTTTGAACCATGTCAGAACATCCTCATCAATTCGTAAAGTAACCTGGGTTTTTCTGATCACAGGTTTCAGTCTCTTTCGTAAAACAGCTTTTGCGAACATTTCGGATGTAATTTCTGGATTATCAGAAAAATCAATATCTTTTTCACTGAGTTTGTCAACATGATCCCAATCAGTCCGGGATTTGTGAGAAATATGTTTTTTGTTCATGTTTTGTCGCCTTTCGTACCGAAATGATTCTGATTGAGTCTTTACTTTCCGTATGTACAACTGCAATGACTATCCCTTCAAGAATTCCGAATGTAACAAAACGCTCTTCACCATAATCGTAACGATCATCTTCAATAGTCAGAGTATAACCATTAAAAACCATAGGCGCATCAATAAAATCGATTCCATGCTTTTTTATATTTGATTTGCGTTTTATATCATCCCATTCAAAATTCATACCGATATTGTAGCTGCATTTTGATAATACGTCAAGTGCCATAAATATATCCCAAAATCCAGACAGCGTCAAGATGAACCTCCCGGCAGATCAACTATCGCATAAAGCCTGTTGACAAATTTTTCCTGGAGCGTAAGCTGTAAAAATTGAAACGATGCTGAAAATATTAATTGGAATTTAATCTCAAAGTATTGGAAAAACATAAATGGCTCAAAAAACGAATAATCTGGCCGCATATATCTGGTCTCTGGCTGACCTTCTGCGCGGTGATTTCAAGCAAAGCCAGTACGGACGAGTGATTTTACCTTTTACCCTGCTCCGCCGCCTCGAAGGAGTGCTGGAAGAAAGTAAAGATGCTGTTCTGGCAGCACATGAAAAAATCCGGGAGATGGGGCTGCCGGAAGAGGGCGAAGAAAGATTTCTTCTTCGAAAAATGGGCGGGCTGTCATTTTTTAACCTTTCAAAAATGGATCTTTCAAAACTTGGAGAATCCGGGATAAAAGACAACCTGGAATCCTATATCCAGAGCTTTTCAAAAGATGCAAGAGAGATTTTCGAGTATTTTAATTTCGGCGAGTTCATCGGCCAGCTCAATGATTCAAACCTGTTATACAAGATTGTCCAGAAGGTCAGGAAAACCGATCTTAGCCCAAAGGCAATTTCCAACTATGAAATGGGGCTGGTTTTCGAGGAACTGATCCGACGTTTCGCTGAAAGCTCGAACGAAACCGCAGGGGAGCATTTTACACCCAGGGATATAGTACGCCTCACAACCTCGTTAGTTTTCATGGAAGATGACGAGGCTTTGACAAAGCCGGGGATTATCCGCACTATCTACGATCCAACCGCAGGCACGGGCGGATTTCTATCTTCGGGCATGGAATATGTGCATGAGCTTAATCCACAGGCTGTCATGCGGGCATATGGGCAGGAACTCAATCCAGAAAGTTACGCGATCTGCAAGGCGGATATGCTGATCAAAGGCCAGGATGTAAGCAATATTAAGCTGGGAAACACTCTGGCAGGCGATCAGCTTTATTCCATTAAATTCGATTACATGCTGTCAAATCCGCCTTTTGGCGTGGACTGGAAAAAGATAGAGCAGGATATAAAGGACGAACATAATTTAAAAGGTTTCGATGGCCGGTTCGGGCCGGGGCTGCCAAGAGTCTCTGACGGCTCGCTTCTGTTTCTGCTCCATCTGATCAGTAAATTACGGGATAAGGGTGACGGTGGTGCGCGTATCGGTATCATTTTAAACGGCTCTCCTCTGTTTACAGGCGGCGCTGGTTCAGGAGAATCGGAAATCCGGCGTTATGTCCTGGAAGCCGATCTGCTGGAAGCGATTGTCGCTCTGCCCACAGATATGTTTTACAATACGGGGATCGCCACCTATGTATGGGTGCTGTCGAACAAGAAATCAAAGGCGCGCAGGGGAAAAGTTCAACTGATAAACGGGGTCAATCTGTGCGGCAAGATGCGAAAATCTTTAGGCTCCAAGCGCAATGTGATGGATGAAGAAGATATTGCCACGATTACCCGTGCTTTCGGGGAATTTGAAGTGATCGACGCACGAAAGCTGGACAAGCCGGTGGAAGTCAAAAGCAATCGCGGCCGCCAGTCGGCAAACTCGAAAGCGGGAGCGCAAACGCAAACGCAAAAGACTTTTGCCAGCAAGATTTTCGATTATCATGATTTTGGGTATCGCCGAATCACCATCGAACGGCCCCTGCGTGAATCCTTTCAGTTCAGTGATGCAAGGTTGGAAGAGCTTCGCTTTGCCCCAAAGCCTCTGAATGCCGCAATGAAATGGATATATGCCGCATACGGGCAGAACTGGTCTGACGATATGGGCTGTAAAAAATATGGGGTCTTAAAAGATTATGAAGCTGATATCCGCAAGCATATCAAGGCCAGTTTTACTACGTTGAAAGAAAAGAAGATCAAGGATCTGCTCAATGCCAAGGTCTGGACAGGCCAGAAACAGATTCTGCTCAAAGCCAGGCAACTGCAACAG
>JAUCGE010000194.1 GCA_030377965.1 Desulfobacterales bacterium HSG16 | reverse complement strand
TTCCAGAACTTGTCGATTCATTTTTATATAATTGAGCTAAATTCATATGAATAATTTTAGCTGATAGCTATTCCTTTTAAAAAAGTATGATAAGCAGTCAGTATCCTGTCAATGGTCTTTTCTTTAAAGCGTTTACTGTTGTAAGCAAAATTGACATGCAGTTTCCTATCAGCAATCATTGCTGCAATATCCAGATTATGAATAATTTCAGCGTCCGGGCTGTAAGAATGAATAGGGGGTGAATCTTTTGCGATTTCAAAAAAACCTGCATCTTCTTCTTTGAACTGGCCTAAGTAATTGAAATTTATTTCGGGATTCAGGCAAAACGTCATGTCATTTTTATATTCGAATGGTGTCAGATATTTCAAAATTCCGTAACCAATCCCTTTGTTGGGTATGCTTCTGACTGTGGTTTTAATTTTTTCTATATTGGGTACGCTGGCATCCCAGACATCCGAATTATTGTTTCCGATATTCGATCCGGTATTCGGCAGATCCAGAATTGCCGGCCATGTACTTGTAAACCAGCCTATTGTCCTGTTTACATCAATTTCTTCGATTATATCTTCTCTTCCGTGTCCTTCAAGAGTTATCAATGTTTTGTCACATCCATGCCATTTTTTCATGGCATAAGCAAGGGCTGTGAGTAAAATTTCATCTATTTTTGCACGGTAAATCCGGTCAGCCCTGGCAAGCAGTTCCTCGGTTTCTGAAATCGAAAGACTTATTGACGCATGAACGATATCAGTCATCAATCCTTGTTCAGTAATACTGTCATAAGGCAGGGCTTTGATCCGCCCGGACTCAATTCCAGACACAAAATCGGATTCCAATGATTGCCAATAGGTTTTTTCCTTCATAAGAGCATCACTTATGCTGTAAAGCTCGATATGTTCCGCCCATTTTTTGAAAGAATCTGTCTTGGGAGGAAAATTTATCGGTTTGCCTGATATGTATCTGGCATACCCCAAATTTAAATCTTCTATAAAAATACTCCATGATACTCTGTCAAAAATGAGGTGATGAATAATGACCAGAAGCCTGTCTCCGTCACTCATTTTGAATAAGGCAATTTTCATCAAATGGCCGTTTTCAAGGTCTATTTCTGTTTGAAGCATTTCCGTGTTCCGACTCAATTTTTTAATCGCCATATCGGAATCCATATCCGTCAAATCGAAGATTGTAAAATCGAGAGGGTAATCCAGACCGCAGTTATACTGAGTTATTTTTTCATGCCGGTCTCTGTTTTTAAATTCGTATCTGATCCTGAATATATCATGATGCTCCTGAAGTTTTGCAAAAACAGCACGAAGTCCGTTTTCATCATAACGATCTTTCGAATGGAACATTGAAACATGATTGAAATGATGCCGTTCATATTTATATTCCTTGAAAAACCAGGAAGAAACAGCAGTCAGCGGGACTATGCCAGTTATTGTTTCCTGATCTGAATCGAGACGGCCTGAGTCAAGATGCCCCATTGTATCATGGCCTTGTACCGCTTTTTCGGATAAACGACCAGACAGGATATCGGACAAAAGGGCAATTGTAGGATACAGCAGAATCTCTTTTGCTTTGACTCTGAGATTTTCCTGATGCAGGTATGATACCATCTGAATGGCACGAATGGAATCTCCGCCCATATCAAAAAAATTGTCATGGATTCCGATTTTTTCTTTAACAAAAAACTTTTGCCATATACTGACAATTTTTTCTTCGATTTCATTGCGGGGGGAGGCATATTCAATATCAATGCCCATATCATCTAAATGGTGCGGTAATGCTTTTTTGTCTATTTTTCCGTTTACGGTCATTGGAAATTTTTTCAGGAAAACAAAAAAAGAGGGAATCATGTATGATGGAAGAATTTTGTTTAGATATAATCTCAAATCAGCGGAATTTAAAACCCTGCTGCTTTCGCTTATGACATATGCAACAAGCTCGTTTTCCCTTACCAGATTTTCTCTTACCAGATTTTCTCTTACCAGAACCAGAGCATCTTTTATGTCCAGATGTTCGATCAGAGTGCCTTGAATTTCTCCCGGTTCCACACGATGTCCCCTGATTTTCTGCTGATCATCTTTTCTGCCTTCAAATTCGATATTTCCATCTGGCAGCCATCTCCCCCTGTCTCCTGTTTTATATAAACGTTCGCCTGGAACAAACGGGTTGTCGATAAATTTTTCCCTGGTCAGTTTTAATCTGTTCAGATATCCCCTGGAAAGACCGGGTCCTGAAAAGCAGATTTCTCCACTCAAGCCGATGGGAACCGGATTGAATTCATTATCTATAATATAGATGGATGAATTTGCTATGGGACCTCCGACAGGAATCAAAGATTTGTTCGTAGACATCAAAGATTTGTGATCAACTTTGTGAAATGAAGTGCATACGGACGCTTCCGTGGGACCGAAAGCGTTGAAATAATTTTTGTTTTTGCTGTAAAACAATGCATCACTTTTAATTGCAGGCTCCCCTGCGGTGATTATTGTCTTTACCGATGGAAGCGGGTGTCTTTCAAGCATCTTCAGATAAACAGGAGGAAAAGTGATGACGCTGACATTTAGTTTTTCGATATATTGTAAAAAAGCGTCCTTATCATTGATGGTATCTTTTTTTATGAGGACAATGGCCGCTCCTTTTAATAATGCCATAAAAATTTCGGACAGAGAAGCGTCAAAGGACGGAGAAGCAAATTGCAGCACGCGATCTTTTTCGTTTACACTAAAACCAGATATCTGGGCAGTAATCATATTCACGAAACCACCGTGTTCGATCATGACACCTTTAGGTTGCCCGGTGGAACCCGATGTATATATGACATAGGCCAGGTTTGCGCTATCTGCTGTTTTCAAACTGTTGCCAGAGGATTGAAAGTCAGCCGCTTCTGTTTCCTGACTGCCTGAGCCTGAACCGGAGCCTGCGCCTGAGTCAAAATTCTCATCGGATGATAAAACGATCTTGCAACCGCTGTCTTTTATCATATAATCGATTCTTTTCTGCGGGTATTCTGGATCAATGGGAAGATAGGCTCCGCCTGCTTTCATTATTCCCAGTAAAGATATGATCATCTGCTCGTTTCGATGCGTGATTACACCAACTATGTCATCAGGTTCTATCCTGTAATTTTTTCTTAAAGAAAAAGCCATAGTATCGGCCAGTTCGTTAAGTTCTTTATAACTTAGACTTTTGTCTTCAAAAATTACAGCAATATTATCAGGTGTCAGTTTTACCTGCTCTTCAAATATGTCGATAATGGTTTTATCTGCCGGATAACTGGTTTTTGTGTCGTTAAAATCGATAAGCACCAGTTTTTTTTCTGCTTCACTTAAAATATTCAGTTTTCTTATCTGACACTTACCAGCATCTTCTGCCGCACTTTTTATGAGTTCTTCAAAGTGGCTTTCGATTCTTTTGACAGTGCCCTGCTCGAACAGATCCGTGTTGTAGTTGATATTGAGAACAAGCCTGTCTTCGATTTCCGCAAACTCGAAGGTAAGATCAAACTGACTGATACCTGTTTCGAAATTAAAAGGCGATATTTTTAAATCATCCGGTAATTTATGACTGTCAGAGTTATTCTGCAACACCAGCATTACATCAAAAACGGGGGAACGGCTTACATCCCGCTGAATATCCAGTTCCTGCACCAGCCTGTCAAATGGATAAATTTGATGCTCATAGGCCATAGTCGTTGTCTGCTTTACCTTTGATAAAAGAGTGTTAAAAGTTTCTTCTCCTTTAACCTCGTCTCTTATAGCAAGGGTATTTACATAAAAACCAATCTGATTTTCCAGATCCGGGTGGCTCCTGCCTGCAATCGGAGTGCCGATTATAATATCATTTTGACCTGTATATCGATATATCAAGGCTTTCAATGCCGCAGCCAGAGCCATGAACAGGCTCACGCTGTTATCTTTTGCCAGAGTTTTGATACCAGTTGTCAGTGTACTGTCTATGATAAATTCGACAGTTTTTCCTTTATAACTGAAAACAGCCGGACGCGGGTGATCGGTCGGGAGGTTTATCACTGGCAGCAGGCCATTCAATTCATTGTGCCAGAAGGTTTTATGGGTATCTATTTTTTCACTTTTCAGAATTTTGTTCTGCCAGGCCGAATATTCCTTGTATTGAATTCTTAAATCGGGCAGCCGGAAAATCTGTTTTTTGGCAAAAGCGTTATATAAAGCTGCAAGTTCATTCTCAAGTACACCGAATGACCAGCCGTCAAACACAATATGATGTATGGTTATAATCAATATATGCCGGTTTTCAGACAGTTCTAAAAGCTTGACTCTTATGAGATCGTCTTTTTCAAGATCGAATGGATAAGATGCCTCGTCTTTGGCAATTTTCTCTGCTGCTTTAAGATAGTTTTCAGATTGTTGCAGATTGATAACTTCAACCTCAAAATTTGTGTCCAGATTGATTTTTTGTCTTAAAGAACCATCAATATTTATAAAACTGGTTCTAAAAGATTCATGGCGTAGAACAATGGTTTTAAAAGCCAGCTTGAAAGCATTTTGATCCAGCCTGCCTTCGAATAGATATCCGCCGGACAGATTGTAGGCTGTATAATTATCCTCCAGATTATCCAGAATCCAGAGCCGTTTCTGGGAATGGGAGACATCATAATGAGGCTGATGAGCAAGAGCCTTTATATCTTCAAATTTTGTAAAATCGGCCTTTTCTATGAGTCGATTCAAATTTCTTATGGTAGGATAATCGAAAAATTCCTTCAATCCCAATTCTACTTCGAATACTTTATGGATTCTGGAAATAATCCGTATTGCCGATATACTATGTCCGCCCAGTTCGATATAATCATCGTCTATTCCAATATTTTCCATATCGAGGATTTCTTCCCAGATATCGATCAATTTTTTGTGATTATCGTTTTCAGCAGGGGCGGATTCAGCCGTGGATCGCTTTTGTTCTTCCGGCCTGTCAGGAACATGATTTTGTTTTTTTGCCGCTGCATCTTTATATTTGTCTTTTTCATCAGGTTCAAAGATTTTTATTTCATTGATTTTTATCTCAATGCGGACAGCCCCTTTACCCAGGACGGTTGGTTTATCACAGGAGATTTTGTGGAGACCAGAGGAGATTTTATCCGGATTTTAGGCAGGGAATCTGAGATTATCAATGTAGGCGGAGAAAAAGTCTGGCCTGCTGAAGTGGAGGAAGTAATACAGATTATGGACGAGGTTGAAGATGTAGCAGTCAAAGGCATTGAAAATCCAATTACCGGCCAGATGATTCAAGCATCCGTAAAACTTGCAATCAATGAAACCCGGTCTGAGTTCCGGAAAAAAATGAGGGCTTTTTGCAAAGACAGACTCCAGCCTTTTCAAATTCCTCAAAAAGTCATTTTAACCGATGAACCGTTTCACGGTGGCAGGTTCAAGAAAATGAGAGCCGGACAGTGAGATATAGACAATGAGAGCCGGACAAATGATATCAATTTTTCCCCTGATTTCCAAAAGAAAAGGTAGAATAAGTGTTTGCTAAAAAAAATGTAAAAAACATATATGCCCTGACTCCCATGCAGGAAGCAATGCTGTTCCAGGCATTGTACGATTCTTCGTCATCTGCTCATTTTGAGCAGTCGTTTTACCATATTTCCGGCAAATTGGATGTTCAAATATTTGAAGCGGCTTGGAATGAGATTGTACGCAGGCACGATATTTTAAGAACAATATTTGTACACAAAGATGTTCCCCGCCCTTTGCAGATCGTCCTCAAGAAACGCAGTATAAATTTTAATTTTGAAGATATCAGCTCGCTTCCTAAAAAAGAACAGGATAAGTATTTCGAAAAACAAAAAGAAGAGGACTGGCTAAAACCTTTTGTTTTGAGCAAAGATATCCTGATGCGGGTTTCTTTGTTTAAAACAGGTGACAGATCTTTTAACGTTCTCTGGAGTTTCCACCATATTTTAATAGATGGATGGAGCAACAGCATTATTTATAATGAGTTTTATCAAATCTACAAGGATCTTTCGAAAGGAATAAAACCTGGCCTGAAGCCCACAGTACCTTTCGCCCTTTACATCAGATGGCTCAAAGAACAGGATAACAATGCTGCTGAATTATACTGGCGCGAATATCTTAGCGGCTACAATCAACCTATTGGCCTGCCGCGTAAAATCGCCGAGGAACAGACAGCGTATCATGCAAAAACCTTTTGTTTCGAATTAGATGAAAAAGTTACGGCTGCATTGCAAAAAACAGCCTCGAAAAACCATGTGGGATTTAATACTGTTATTCAAACCATGTGGGGAATTCTATTAGGACAATACAATGATCCGAACGATTCGGTTTTCGGCGCTGTTGTGTCAGGACGTCCGGCAGAAATTCAAGGCATTGAAAATATGGTGGGCCTGCTGATCAACCTCATTCCTGTTCGCATACAGTTCGATCCTTTGCAGTCCTTTAAAGAGATAATGCTGAAAGTTCATGATAACTCTATTAAAAGCAAACCCTTCCATCACTGCTCTCTTGCCAGTATACAGGCAGAAACGACTCTTAAACAGAATCTTTTGGACCATGTGCTGGTTTTTGAGAATTATCCAATGGAAGAATCTGCCACAAAAACGTCTAATGAGAAAAATGAAAAAAATGAAAAACAGGATGATACATTTATAATCGATCAGTTTGAACATGCGGATCACACTAACTATGATCTCAATATTCAAATAGCGCCTGGAGATAAGCTCCAT
>JAUCGE010000193.1 GCA_030377965.1 Desulfobacterales bacterium HSG16 | reverse complement strand
CATTTTTTTTTGGATATATACGCTAAAGAAAAAACTAAAATCAAAAACAGCAGAGCTTCAGAAATCTCACAATAATCTTGAAGTTATAGTTCAGGAAAGAACTGCCGATTTAAACCATGAAATCGTTGAGCGTAAGCAGATAGAACAGCAGCAACGAGAGATTACAGAAAGACTGGCTAAATTTATGGACTCAGCTACTGATGGCTTTATTTTATTTGATTCGGAATTAAACCATATTGAGATGAACAAAGCAGCTTTTACAATAACCGGGCTTACAAGAAAAGATGTTATTGGTGAAAATATAATAGATATCATCCCAAATATTAAAGAAACATCTCGATATGATGAGTTTATAAAGGCGATGAAAACAGGTGTGCCATATCAGGATAGTGATTTAACACACTTTCCCCTGACTGGTGATAAACACATTGAGCTTAAAGCTTTCAAAGTAAGTGAAGGCCTTGGCATTATTTTTAATGACATCACAGAACGTAAACAAGCAGAGGATGCTTTACGTATAAGTTTTGAAAAATATAAAGTCCTATTTGAATCCTTTCCCATCGGAGTCAGCGTCACGGACAAGGACGGGAATCTGATAGAAGCCAACCCTGAATCTCAACGTTTGCTTGGTGTTTCTGCGAAAGAAAATACAGAAAGGACAATTGATGGGCCAGAGTGGAAGATCATTCGCCCAGATGGCTCACCTATGCCTATCGATGAATATGCCAGCGTCCTTGCTTTAAAAGAGAACTGTATAGTGGAAAATGTAGGAATGGGTATTATCAAAGGAAACCATGAGGTCACATGGCTAAATGTACATGCTGCTCCGATTCCATTAGAAAAATACGGAGTCATCATTACTTACAATGATATTACTGATCGAAAAAAAATTGAAACAGAATATAAAAAGGCGAAAACGACCGCAGAAATTGCCAATAAAGCAAAAAGTGAATTTCTCGCCAACATGAGCCATGAAATACGAACCCCAATGAATGCCATTATAGGGTTCACGAATCTTTTACAAAAAGAACTTACTGATGAAAAACACATGACGTATGTAGAAACGATAAAAACAAGCGGCAGGGATTTATTAACGCTGATCAACGATATCCTGGACTTATCCAAAATTGAAGCTGGAAAAATGGACATTAACCTTGAGCCTGTTTGTTTGAATAATATTTTTCAAGAAATGAAACATATATTTTCACAACAAACATCCAAGAAAAATGTTGAATTTGAAGTAAAACTTTCAAAGGACATCCCAATAAACCTGAAGTTGGACGAAATAAAAATAAAGCAAATTTTAGTTAATTTAATTGGAAATGCTGTAAAATTCACAGATCAAGGGCGGATTAAAGTTTTTACCGAAATAATCTATGTACCTAAAAATAAAATCAATTTGAAGATTAGTGTTGAGGATACAGGTATAGGAATTTCTGATGAATCACTGAAAACAATTTTTAAATCCTTCACACAACAAGATGCCCAAGATAATAGAAAATTTGGAGGAACTGGGCTGGGGTTAACAATTACAAAACATTTGGTTGAAATGATGAATGGGACAATTTCTGTTAGAACTTCTCTAAATAATGGGAGTATCTTCGAAATATTGCTCAAAGATGTATCTGTTTGCGAAACCATTAATACCGTTGAGAATTATAGCCAAGAAAAATTACAGCCAATTCAGTTTGAACACGCAAAAATTCTGGTTGTTGATGATAACGAATTCAACCGGATGCTGTTGGTTGAGATATTCAAGGATATGAACTTTCAAATCATAGAAGCCGAAGAAGGAGAACAAGCTGTTTCTTTAGCGGAGCAACACATGCCAGATGTAATTTTTATGGATATCCAAATGCCGGTGATGGACGGTTATGGTGCGACAAAGCTGATTAAGAAAAAGGAAAAGCTGACAGATATTCCGATTATTGCTTTAACTGCATCGGGAATGGCTGAAGAAAAAGAAAAGATAAATAAAAGCGGATTTAATGGTTATCTCTTAAAACCCGCTGAAACTTCGGATCTAATTAAAGAATTGAAAAAATATATCTCTTATACTTAAGGGCCGTGGATGAAATAACTTCCACAACCTTGCTTGCCTGTAATCTGTTTTCTGCGTTGCATTGATGGGTACAGACAATAAGTATTCACCCCATACTGCGCCGTAAAACAGATCCAAATTCGGCGCAATCTTATGGAATTAATTTCATCCACGACCCTAAGAAAACGAATAAACGAATAATCATATCTGCACTATTGAAGTGTACCCCATCGTCAAGACAAAAATGCCGATTTCTTAAGGTGGTTCATGTAGCTTATGCCCATCGAAAGCCTTTGTCTGCCATGAGGATAGAGCAACACACTGGACAGATTTTGGGGTACATTATATTTTGTTCATCGCTACAAATTTTCGTATTTACCCATAGCCTTACGCACCGCAATGGCAAGATTTTGCCTTGAGAATGGTTTTTGAATAAACTGCATTCCTTCATCCAATACACCATGATGTGCAATCACGTCGGACGTGTAGCCGGACATGAACAGACACTTGAGATTCGAATATGAAGTCAAAAGATTTTGAGCCAGGTCGCGTCCATTCATATCTGGCATGATCACGTCGGTCATAAGCAGATGAATCTCACCGGCATGTTCACGGGCAAGACCGACGGCTATGCCTGGAGTATCAGCCACAATCACAGTGTATCCCAGTTGTTCGAGCATCGCCCTGGTCATTCTCAGAATCGCGGGTTCATCCTCCACGAGCAGAATTGTTTCACTTCCCCGCATATCGGGTATCGGCAAATCGTTTTTGCGGTTTTCCCTGTCCGCCCCCACATACTGAGGGAAGTAAATTTTGAAGACACTCCCCTTTCCAGGTTCGCTGCGTACATCAATAAATCCCTTGTTCTGTTTAACAATACCATAAACAGTGGCAAGCCCCAAGCCTGTGCCTTTGTTTACACCCTTGGTGGTGAAAAAGGGTTCGAACAAATTTTCCAGCACCTCTGCCGTCATGCCACTGCCATTATCACTCACGATAAGCATTACATAATCACCTGGGACACATTCAGCATGATTGGCGCAGTAGTCCCCGTTGAAGCTGATATTTTTCGTTTCGATTGTAAGCTTGCCCACGTCGGCTATAGCATCCCGGGCATTGACACATAAATTGGCCAGAATCTGATCAATTTGCGACGGGTCCATCCTGACCGTCGATACTTTCGCCCCGGGCAGCCAGGCCAGGTTGATATCCTCGCCGATAAGCCGCCGAAGCATTTTGAGTGTACTCTCTATGGTATCGTTCAGGGCGAACGCCTTGGGGGAAACGGTTTGTTGGCGGGCGAAAGCCAGTAATTGCCTGGTAATGTCAGCGGAACGCATGGCAGCTTTGTAGATTTCCTGAAGATTGTTGTGGATCGGTTCCGATTGATCTAATTTGTCCATGCCCAGCTCCGCAAAACCGAGGATCACGCTGAGCATATTGTTGAAGTCGTGAGCCACTCCACCGGCTAATCGACCCACTGATTCCATTTTCTGGGCATGGATTAACTGGCTCTGGAGTTTCTCCCGTTCTTCCTCTGCCCGTTTGTTTTCGGTGATGTCCCGGAATTCAACAGTCCTTACAATTTTTCCTCTGTAAGGTACGTTTCGGGCTTCTATACGGAGAGATAATGTTGTCCCGTCTTTACGCAAGCCTATAGATTCATAGGGTTTTTCATGACCGGACATAATATTATTCATTACATCGTTTCTTGATTTTTCTTCTATCAGCAACAAACCGTTCATTCCAATCAACTCGGTCGCAGAATACCCGGTCATGTCCGACATTCCCTGATTGCACTCTAAAATAATGCCCTTATCGTGAATCACGATACCACCAAAAGAGGCGTTGTGAAGGGCTTTGAAACGAATTTCGCTTTCGCGTAGTGACTGTTCCGCGTGTTTGCGATCTGTTATATCATGGTAATTCCCCAAAATTCCATTTATATCAGGATCATGCAGAAGGTTGGCTCCTGTAAATTCTATCCATCTGTAACTGCCGTCCTTGCGCTTGTATCGACACTCCGTAGTTCCGACAGTATTTGGCTCGTGCATAAGAGTCCCGAAAAATTTTTGTGCCGATTCCAAGTCATCTGGATGCACATTTTCCCAGGTACTGACGCCAACAACCTCTTCGGTTTTCCAGCCAAACAATTTTTCAATGTTCGGGCTTTTGTATCTATTGATACCATTCTGATCTATGATGACAATCACATCCCCGGTGTTAGCAACCATTTTGCTCTGCATGGATTCATTTTTTTTAGCAGCCTCTTCTGCCTGCTTTCGGTCAGTGATGTCCATTAAATTAACGATGACTTTTTCCAATTTGCCATCCGCAAAAAATAATGGCTTTGCATTGACATTTACCCAGGTAATATTTGCCCTGTCAGGACGGATTATCCCCAACACATAATTTGTTAATGAATTATTTGTCGAAATTACTCTGCTCACCGGGTAGTCCTCGACTTTTACAGAAGACAAATCTTCATAAACAAATGTCCATACAGGATCGATGACATCTTTGCCTGACAATTGATCGGCTGTTAAACCCAGAATATTGGAAGCTTCCTGATTGGTTATTAAAATGCGGGTGTCAGCATCATGCACGATCACACCAACAGGAAGATCATCAACTGTTAATCGGAATTCTCTTTCATTTTTTTGCAGCTTTTCCTCCGCCTGCCTGTACTCAAAATCAATTTTCTCAAGTTCACGAACCCGGTTCTCAAGTTCTTTATAGGTCGGTTTTTCAGACATGATGATTATCTTCGACTGTTCGAGGATGTTCTGATCTCCGATTTTCCATTTTTTTCATCCTTTTTCTGTTTAGGGTCGTGAATGAAATTAATTCCATAAGATTGCGCCGAATTTGGATCTGTTTTACGACGCAGTATGGGTGAATACTTATTGTCTGTACCCATCAATGCAACGCAGAAAACAGATTCAAAGACAAGCAAGGTTGCGGAAGTTATTTTATCCACGGCCCTTAGTACGATTATCATAACCAACTCTTTCAACCAATTTCAAAGTTTTCAGTAGCATTCAAATTCCTCGTTCTCATGATCCAAATCCCGCACATCTATACTGTCCTGATGTTTCCATCTTTGCCCGTTTTCCCCGAGATGACTTCCAGGTTCACTTTCATGCACATCATATCTATCTCTGTGCTGTGCCACACGCAGTTTTGGCACCCTTACAACCCTGCGCTCGGGATGACTGCCCGATGAATTGGATAAATCCTGATCATTCACTTTGAAAAATCCCATTGTATCCTCCAGATGCTCGGCCTGGCTGGCCAGCTCTTCGGATGTGCTGGCCATCTCCTCGGCTACGGAGGAATTTTGCTGGATGACCTGATCTAAATGCTGTACAGCCTTGTTGATTTGCTCTGTACCCGTGTCCTGCTCTGCAGAGGCAGCGCTGATTTCCTGGACAAGATTCGCGGTTTTCTTGATATCTGGAACAATTTTTTTAAGCATCTCACCGGCCTGTTCCGCGATTTGAACGCTGGAAACAGACAGTTTGCCGATGTCGGCAGCCGACCGCTGACTGCGTTCTGCCAGTTTACGGACTTCAGAAGCCACCACAGCAAACCCCTTGCCATATTCCCCGGCGCGGGCTGCTTCAATAGCTGCGTTTAACGCCAATAAATCAGTCTGTCGGGCGATTTCTTCAATAATGGATATCTTTTCTGCAATTTCTTTCATAGCATTGACGGTTTTAAACACTGCCTCACCGCCTTTATCAGCATCCTGGGCAGATTTCAAGGCAATTTTTTCGGTCTGCATTGCGTTCTCCGCATTCATGCGGATATTTGCGGCCATCTGCACCATAGATGCGGATACCTGTTCTGCGGACGCGGCCTGCTCGGTTGCCCCTTGAGACATTTCCTCCGAACTTGCACTCATTTCCTGGCTGCCGACTGATACATTGTTGCTTGCGTGTTTAACATCTTCCACAACCTTACGCAATTTGACAATCATCTCTTTCAACATATCAGCCAGAAGACCGACCTCATCTTTTTGATCAATATCAATATACGCGTTTAGATCGCCTTTTGAAATCTTTTCCACAAATTCAACCCCTTTTAACATGGGATTTACAATGCCTTTAGTAATGAATATGGAAATCGAAACACCGATAATGAGGGCAATGAGCAAGCCGATTATCATGATATTAGAGGCAGAGGAAAGATCTGTATTGGCATCTTGTGCTATGGACAGGCTTTCTTCCATACCTTTTTCCGATGTAGCTTTGGCTTCGTCCAAAACTTTCAATGCAGCTTCCAGACGATGTTTGCTGATTTCTTTCTGTTCTGCCCAGACATCTAAGAGATTCATCATGGCCGTGCGGTATCTGCCAGCGGCTGCAAAAACCGCATCAATTTGCTTCAGGTTGGATTCCTGCTCGGTCATCGCTCTCAAATCCTTCATGACCTGATCACCTATTGGAAATAGTTGAAGCCCTTTTTCCATGATTTCAGTATTTTTAGTGATTTGTGATTTGAAATTGACCACTCGAATATCATTTACGGTATCTATCGCCTTGTTGATCATAGTGATTTTCGATAATCGGTCTTGTAATGCGATATTTCCTGCCTGAGACTTGATCTGTTCTTTCATGAGCTCATTCTGGCTGTCAAGATATGCTATGCAGTTATTTATCAAATCTGCCGCCGATTGATC
>JAUCGE010000192.1 GCA_030377965.1 Desulfobacterales bacterium HSG16 | reverse complement strand
GGGCAAGTCCTTTTAAATATTTACGCTGAAAACCTTTTAAGCTGTTCATATGTCCATTTTTCATATTTTTTTAAAGGTTGCAATGCCCCGGATCATCAACCTTTTTTTAAGTCAAAATAAACGGGGGATCATTTAAATTTGTTGCCAACAGAACCAGAATACGTTTTAATTTGACAACAAATATAAACATGCAGGGCAAAAGGGTCAAGGTATTTTGGTTGATATGCCGTAAACAGGCTGTGCAAATCATAATTGACATAAACAAAGCCTTGCGTATAAATTACAGGATGATATAAGGATTATCAACATTTCAAAGCCGTTGAAATCAAGGAAGGGAGATATTATGGTCTGGGCCAGAACAAAATTTGTGAAAATATTGAACAATGTTTCATTATGCCTGACCGGGCTTCTTCTTTTGGATTCTCATGAAATCAGGAGGTAACAGTTGCCAGATACTGGCCTGCTCGTTAAAAAATTGTGACAGGAGGAGGATAAATGAGTTCTCCTGAAGCTGTTTTCAAGATTGTTGAAAATAACAACTGCCCCCTTTATGATTTTGGAGATGAATTCGGACTGGCTGGGCAGGCATTATTGTTACAAAACAAGGATGGTCAGACATTTATCACCACTTCTGTGATAAGTATCCCAAAGGAAAAGCAGGCATGTCGGATTCTTATTGAGGATATCACAGAGGTCTTGATTAAATATGAAAATATGAACAGTGTTCACCGCTGTATTGTCGATTGCAGCGGTTGTTCGGGGCTGATTCGTCTTGAATATAACCAGACAAAACAAAGGCATAACAGATACGAGCCAAAGAAAATAGAATCAGAACCTGACAACAGTGCTCTTGCGAGCCTGCTCTATATGTTTCCGATTTTTCAGCCATTGAATGACAATGATATCAAAAAATTGCTTCCTCTTCTGCATATGAAAAGATTTGCAAAAGGAGAGACAATGATAAAAAAAGGTGATCCGGGAACCAACCTGTTCATCATTGTATCCGGAAAAGCTGAAGTTTTGATGGACGATGGGACCAGCATTGGATATATGGAGAGGGGTGATGTTTTCGGGGAAATCAGTCTGCTTATCGGAACACCTGCTGGCGCTACTATCAGAGTGGTAGATGTCGTAACCGTTATTTTGATATACGGGAAGGATTTTAAAAAGCTTCTGGAGCGCTTTCCTGCAATGCAGATGTATATGGCGCGTTTATTGGCTGAAAGGCTTATCAGGACCAATGACGAGCGTGCCGAAGATATCACATCCGATATGAGCGGTAATCTTTCTGAAAATCCGCCTTCGGAATTGTTTCAAACCTTGAATCTGAACAGCAAGACTGGTATTTTAAGGCTGTCATTACAAAAAGGCCACGGAAAACTGGTTTTTAAAGAAGGTACCCTGGTCGGCGCGCAATATCACAATAAAGAAGGCAGAGATGCATTTTTTGAGATGCTGAAACAACGAAAAGGGCGGTTTAAATTTTACCAGAGTCTGCCTCCTGAAGAATCGGATAATCCTGAAATCGGGGATTTTATGTGGCTGTTGATGGAAGGCATACGGAGGATGGATGAGGAGAGAAACAATCCTTTAAATTCTTGACTCTCGGATTTGCCGATAATTTAAAAAAGGAACGGATTAGATCCTTTCCACTCCATGTTTGTCCAAGATGAGGCGCAAAATGAGTTTTCCTGAAGTTGTATTTACCATCATAGAGGAAATAAAATGCCCGCTTTACAAAGCGGGTGATGATTTTAAATTGTCAGGTAAAACCCATTTGGTGGAAGACAAAAACCAGAAGAAATTTATCAGTACTGCAGTAATAAAAACCCCAAGAAACAAATCTGTGTGCCGGACGTTTTTTGCCGACCTGACTTCAGTGCTTATAAAATACGGGAGCGTGGACAAAATACCCGGGCTTGTAATGAACTGCAGCGGTTGTACCGGTGTGGTTCGCCTGGAATATAAAGAGAAAAAGCTTGCGGATCATAAGCCTGTCAGAACTAAAATTGACAAAGATATTGGGATCGCCACCAAATTATTGACCAAGTTTCCTATTTTTCAGACTCTTGATGAAGTGGATATCAAGAAACTTGTTCCCATGCTCAAATTGAAAAAATATGCAAAGGATACCTGTATCATTAAAAAAGGAGATGCTGGTTCCAATCTTTTCCTCCTTCTTTCCGGCAAGGCTGAGGTTCTGGTCGATGAAAAAACGAGCATAGGTTTTATGGGAAGAGGCGAGGTTTTCGGCGAGATAAGCCTTCTGATAGGTACACCGGCCGGTGCTACTATCAAGGTTGTGGATATGGTGACGGTACTCTTGATTTATGGCAAGGATTTCAAAAAACTTTTGAATATGTTTCCGTCTCTTCAGATGTATTTTGCCCATCTTCTTGCACAGCGCCTTTCCAAAACAAATGTAGAAAGATCTGAAGAGTTCGCGTCCGGTATGATCGGAAAACTCTCTGAAAATCCGCCGACCGAGTTATTCCAGACTTTGAATTTGAATCACAAAACCGGAGTTTTAACCCTGAGCGTGTCAAAAGGAACTGGTTATTTGTTTTTCAGGGAAGGGCTTCTCGTTGGGTCAGAATATAATGGAGCGGATGGTAAAGAAGGTTTTTTTGAATTGTTGAATGAAAGAGACGGCCGCTTCAAGTTTACACCCGGACTGGATAAGAAATATGCAAAAGCTCCTGAAATTGGTGATTTCATGTGGCTTCTGATGGAAGGTGCCAGAAGAATAGATGAAGGGTAATTTTTTGAATTTTTTTTAAAACTGGAGGTACGATGTTTGACGCAGGAGTTTTAATCAAAGCGGTTCCTGTATTAATTGCCGCAGTAATTGTAGGGAACTGGTTTCTTGCCGAGGTCAAAAAAAGAAAACTTAAAGGAGAGCCTGTGTATAAGGCTTATTTCTCTCTGCCTGGAATACTGATCATCCTTATATTTATGCTGCCGATGTTTCTCAAACTGATCAAGGGCTGAAGGAGATAAACAATGGCGGAAGTGCATGGGAATCGAACCCACCCGGGACGGTTTTAGCGCCCCACACCGGATTTGAAGTCCGGGAGCCCCACCAGTGAGCTGTGCACTTCCGCATTCATGAAGTCCACATAATATAATATTTTTCACTTTTGTCAATCATTTTCTGTTCGTTGTTTTCTTATTAAAATCTTTCTTGAGATGATAAAAAATGCTGGTATATTTTGACTGTTTTTCAGGAATAAGCGGAGATATGGTACTCGGCGCTTTCGTTGATCTGGGCGTACCAGTTGACTATCTTGTAAAAGCCCTTGAATCCATCCCTTTGAAAGGGTTTGATATTAAGGTTGATTCCATATCACGTATGGGGATCTGTGCAAAACAGGTTCGAGTAATAACCGATGAACATGCCCGGCACAGAACATATGCTGATATCCGTCAATTGATCGGGAAGAGCGCACTGCCGAACAAAGTGAAGGAAAAAAGTCTCGATATTTTTTTCAGGATAGCAAAAGCTGAGGCAGATATCCACGGGTGTTCAATCGATAATGTTCACTTTCATGAACTCGGCGGCATTGATGCCATAGTCGATGTTGTGGGTGCTTGTCTGTGTGTCGATTATCTGAAGATTGCAAAAATGTATTCATCGAAAATCCCTCTGGGGTTCGGCTTTACATCATGTATGCACGGCAGACTGCCTGTTCCCGTTCCCGCAACCCTTGCCATTTTAAAAGGAGTGCCTGTCTATGGAACGGACATCTGCTGTGAGCTGGTCACGCCCACCGGGGCTGGAATTATCGCATCTTTTGCCGCTTCTTTCGGTCCCATGCCGGATATGCTGACAGAGGATATGGGATATGGAGCCGGAGAAAGAGACCTGTCCGAACAGCCGAATCTTTTAAGAGTCATTACTGGCAAAGAGTCCGAACTAGCGGATGGAAGCTCGGATGAAAAAATATGGGTGATTGAAACCTGCATTGATGATATGAATCCGGAAATTTTTGGATACCTCATGGACAGGCTGTTTCAAGATGGTGTACTTGATGTTTACTGGATACCGGTACACATGAAGAAAAACAGGCCAGGAATTATGGTTCGGGCAATCTGCCGTGATGAAGCCAGAGAAACCGTGATCAATCGGATTTTTAAGGAGACAACCTCCCTTGGTATAAGATATGAAAAAGTGTCAAGGCGTGTTCTTGCAAGAGAGAACATTGAAATAAACTGCGAATATGGAATGGTAAGAGCAAAAAAAGTGAAACACGGTAAAGGAGAGATTCGGATTATGCCGGAATTTGAGGAATGCAAAAAAATTGCTCTTGAAAAAAATATATCAATCGGTCAGGTTTATCGAACCATCTTAAAAAATATATAAAGCATATGTTCCTTCAGGAATCCTGAAAGCATGCAGAAAGCATGAGATTGCCTTGACAAAAACATAACCTGATTATAAAAAGACAGGTTGGAAACTTGGCGCAAATATTGACCTGAAAGTATGTTTATCCAAAATTTTACATTACTGTCGGAAAGGTGCAACAATAATTTGAAATCGAAAAAGATCTTGGGAAAAAAAGAAAAAACAGGTGAAAAAAAACGCCTGGTCAAAGCTCAAAACGACTCTGGGACAGATTCAGATGTACATAATTCCAGAAGCAATATTCGGGAAAATATTGAGGCTGTGCTTGTTGCGATTCTGCTTGCATTGTTCATTCGGACATTTATGGTTCAGGCCTTCAAAATTCCTTCCGGCTCCATGAAAGAAACCCTTCAAATTGGTGATCACATCCTTGTAAACAAGTTCGCTTATGGTGTCAAAATTCCCTATCTGGGGATAAAACTCATGCCAGTCTCAAAGCCTGCAAATGATGATATCGTTGTTTTCAAGTTTCCTGAAGATCCGAACAAAGATTTTATCAAACGGGTCATAGGAATTGCCGGAGATGTTGTGGAGATTATTAACAAGCAGTTATATCTCAATGGTAAGCCGATTACCCGTGATTTTGCTGTTTTCAAGGATTCGAGCATTATACAGCGAAACAGAAATCCAAGAGACAATTTCGGTCCGATCACAGTACCAGAAAACTGTCTTTTTGTAATGGGTGATAATCGTGACCATAGCTATGACAGCCGATTCTGGAAATTTGTCGAACTTGATGCTGTCAAAGGCAAAGCATTTATAATTTACTATTCCTGGGACAGTGAGTCCTTTGGTGTCAGATGGAAGAGATTGGGAAATCTCCTTAAATAAAAAAGAGAATTCTCGCATTCGAATTTTCGTAAGGATTGTTTTATGCCGTCTGAAAAACCCCTGATATTAGTTGTTGATGATGAAATCAGCATGAGAGAGCTGCTTGAATTCATGTTGATGAGAGAGGGCTATCGCGTTTATACAGCGGAAAACGGTCGCGTTGCCGTATCTATGATCGAAAAAACCCGCTATGATCTTCTGATCTGTGACATCCGGCTTGGAGATATGACTGGTCTTGATGTTTTAAGGGCTGCCAAGAAACAATTTGAAAGCACGGTCGTCATAATGATATCGGCATATGCCAGCGCTGAGACAGCCGTGGAAGCTATGAATGAAGGGGCATATGATTATCTGCCAAAACCCTTTGATAATGACGAACTCCGGCAAGCGGTTGCAAAGGCTCTTGATGTCAGAGATCTGGGCAATGAGAAAAAAATTCTGGACCATGAGTTAGAGGAAAGCCGTCATTTCGGTTTCATTGTGGGGAATTGCCCCAGGATGCTCCATATATATAATATGATAAGGCAGGTTGCAACAACCCGTACAAATGTTCTTATAACAGGGGAAAGCGGAACCGGCAAAGAGCTGATCGCACAGGCTATTCATAAGCAGAGTGACAGAAAGAACAGCCCCTTTGTAGCGGTAAACTGCGGAGGCATTCCTGAAAACCTTATGGAAAGCGAGTTGTTCGGTCATAAGAAAGGTTCCTTCACTGGTGCGACTCAAAATAAAAAAGGGCTTTTTGAAATTGCGAATAAAGGTACCCTGTTTCTGGACGAGATAGGCGAGATGAGTACGCATATCCAGGTAAAACTGCTCAGGGCTGTTCAAGACAAAGTCATCAAGCCTGTTGGCGGAAACGAGGATATATCCGTGAACATCCGCATTGTTGCAGCCACCAACCGGGAATTGGAAAAGGAAGTGATTAATGGCAATTTCAGGGAAGATCTGTTTTACCGCCTGAATGTGATAGAAATCCACCTCCCGCCTTTAAGAGAACGAAAGAGTGATCTCAAGGCTCTTGCACAGCATTTTCTCAAGAAATATTCAAAAGAGATGGACAAAGAGATGACCAAGATATCATCTTACGCAATAGATCTTTTGAATAGGTATGATTTCCCCGGCAATATCAGGGAACTCGAAAATCTTATCGAAAGATCCGTGGCCTTGAGCAACACCAATATCCTTTTGCCGGACAGCCTTGCTCTCTCAATTCACAAAAAAAGGTGGAAAGACAGGGACAATGATAAAGGAGGCTTGGACCTTGATGCAGTTGCAGAAGGGATATCTCTTGATAAGGAGCTTGACACAATGGAAAAAGCATATGTAAAAAAAGCCCTTGAAATAGCGAACGGGAAAAAACCACTGGCTGCAAAGCTTCTGGATATAAATACACGGTCATTACGTTATCGTATTGATAAACTCGGTATTGAAGGGTGATTGATTTGGAGTTGACATTTTTTTGTCACTCTTGACATTTTTTTGTCATTTTTTTGGAA
>JAUCGE010000191.1 GCA_030377965.1 Desulfobacterales bacterium HSG16 | reverse complement strand
ATGGCAAAAAAAACCAAAACCAAAGAACCTATTGAAAAACAGTTGTGGAAATCAGCGGATAAACTGCGAAAGAATATTGACGCTGCAGAATACAAGCACATTGTGCTGGGGCTGATATTTTTAAAATATATTTCCGATGCGTTTGAAGAACTATACGCCAGGCTGAAAGCCGGTGAAGGGGAATATGCCGGGGCAGACCCGGAAGATAAAGACGAATACAAGGCGGAGAATGTTTTTTTCGTGCCGGAAACTGCCCGGTGGACGTTTTTGCAGACCAAAGCCAGACAGCCGGATATCGGCAAAACCGCAGACAGTGCAATGGATGCCATCGAAAAGGAAAATCCGTCATTGCGCGGCGTGCTGCCGAAAGTGTTTGCCCGTGGCAATCTGGACCCCACCAATCTGGGCGGGCTGATTGACCTTGTTGGAAATATTGCGTTAGGCGATGCCAAGGCCAGAAGTGCGGATATCCTGGGTCATGTGTTTGAATATTTCCTGGGGGAATTTGCCCTTGCGGAAGGTAAAAAAGGCGGACAGTTCTATACTCCCAGAAGCGTTGTTGAACTGCTGGTTGAAATGCTGGAGCCTCACAAAGGCCGGGTATTTGACCCGTGCTGTGGCTCGGGCGGTATGTTTGTACAATCTGAAAAGTTTGTGGAAAATCATCAGGGCAGGACAAACGATATTTCCATATATGGACAGGAAAGCAACCAGACCACATGGCGGCTGGCAAAGATGAATCTGGCAATCCGGGGTATCGACAGCTCCCAGGTGAAGTGGAACAATGAGGGTTCGTTTTTAAATGACAATCACAAGGATTTAAAAGCCGATTATGTGATTGCCAATCCGCCGTTTAATGACAGTGACTGGAGCGGGGATCTGCTCCGCACAGACGGACGCTGGAAATACGGCACGCCGCCTGCAAGAAACGCCAATTATGCCTGGATACAGCATTTTCTTTATCATTTAAACCCCAATGGCCAGGCCGGGTTTGTATTGGCAAAAGGGGCGCTCACTTCCAAATCATCCGGTGAAGGGGATATCAGAAAAGCCTTGATCGACGAACGGCTGGTGGACTGCATTGTCAATATGCCTGCCAAATTGTTTTTAAATACCCAGATACCGGCGTGCTTGTGGTTTTGCAGCCGGAACAGGGCTGACGGTAAATACCGCAACAGAACCGATGAAATCCTGTTTATTGATGCCCGGAACATGGGGCATCTCATCAATCGGCGGACACGGGAGTTTTCCGCAGAAGATATTTCCACAATTACTGACACTTACCACAACTGGCGTAACCCGGAGGCAGATTATGAGGATGTAAAGGGGTTCTGCGCTTCCGCTTCTATTGAACGGGTGCAGGAGCTGGATTATGTGCTTACACCAGGCCGGTATGTGGGGTTGGCTCTTGAAGATGATGATTTTGATTTTAATGAGCGGTTTGCCGGGCTGAAAGCGGAATTTGCGGAGCAACTGAAAGAAGAAAAACGGTTGAATGCATTGATTTTGAAGAATTTGGGGAAGATTGAGGTGAAAAATGGTGAAACCGAATTTTAATTCCCCCGAATTCGAGGGAATTAAAAATCAGGCCGGATTGAACCGTTTTGTTATTTCCATGAGATTATGCTGATGTGCCACAACTGGTCTGCCTTGCCAATCTGGAGAACCTGAATGCCTTATTTATCAATGAAGGGTTGCCTCAGGATGACAAGCTTGAGCGTCTGAACCGGATTGCCATTCAACAAATGCAGATCTTGACGGCGGAGTCAGGAATGAAACGGCTGGAAAAGATAGAGTGATGCTTGGTGAGACCGGAAAGGATAACGTATGACTGATAATATTGTGAAAAGCAAAGCGTATAAAGCTTTTATATGAAAGTTTCTTGAGATGTTGTTATTTCAAGATGTTTTGAATGGGTTAACCATTTAGCCATTCAAGGCTTGACCCCAAAATCCCTGAACCATGATTACAAGGATTAAAGGATTTCCTGATCATGTAATCCTTTAATCCTTGTAATCATGGTTCAAAACTTTCATCGTTCGTTGTGACCATCAAGTCATGGGAGTTTATCAGAAATATTAAAAAGCGTATTCAAAACTCTCAGATAAAAGCGGCGCTATCGGTGAACAAAGAACTCCTTTGTCTGTGATTTAGGGGAATGCATCGTTGAAAAGCAAAAGCAGACGGCATGGGGCGATGGTTTTCTCGGTCAAATGAGTCGGGATCTAAAAAATGAATTTTCCGATATGAAAGGGTTTTCTGAAAGAAATATCAAATATTTCCGACAATGGTTCCTGTTTTACAGTACCTCTGATAAAATTGGGCAACAAGTTGTTGCCCAATTGGCCCAAATCCCGTGGGGGACACAATTTCGTTATTGTCCGTAAAATCAAAGGCGTTTAGGGTCTGGGAACAGCTTAACAATCTGGAATTTAAACCCGTCGAATTCGACGGGTTTAAAAAAACAGGCAGGATTAAAATAATGGTTTGCCGCAGGATGCCAGGCTTGAGCGTCTGAACCAGATTGCCATTCAACAAATGCAGATCCTGACGGCGGAGTCTGGGATGAAACGGCTGGGGAAAAGAAATGATGGGTGAGTGGCAGAAGATTCAGCAATTGTGCAACAACTTGTTGCACAAATCTCATAGTATCAATAATCCTGATTTTAATTACGGCGAATTCGACCTAATTAAAAGTCAGGCAGGATTAAAAGTGATAAGTTCAGCATTAAAAAGTGGGTGGCAAAAACGGTTGAATGCGTTGATATTGGAAAACCAGGGAAAGGTGAAAGTTAATGGGTGAGTGGAAAGAATGCAAACTGGGCGATGTTCTTACTTTACAAAGAGGGCATGATTTACCCAGAACGAAAATGATTGATGGTAATATCCCTGTAGCCGGTTCCAATGGGATTATAGGTTATCACAATCTATCAACCACTAAAGCACCAGGAGTTACAATAGGTAGAAGTGGTAATTTGGGTAACGCCTTTTTTTATAATAAGGATTTTTGGGCACATAATACAACTCTGTATGTTAAGGATTTCAAAGACAATATAGAAATCTTTGTTTATTACTTTCTCAAGACGTTCGATTTTAAACAATTTAATGTTGGTAGTGCTGTACCTACGCTGAATAGAAATCATATACACCCTATTGACGTTATAATTCCCCCACTCCCCGAACAAAAAGCCATCGCATCCGTCCTTTCCAGCCTTGACGACAAAATAGACCTGCTCCACCTCCAGAACAAAACCCTTGAAGCTATGGCGGAAACGCTTTTCAGACAGTGGTTTGTGGAGGAAGCTAAGGATGATTGGGAGGAAGGCGTTTTAAATGATATTCTTTCTATGAAAGGAGGAACAACTCCAAGCACAAAAAAAAGTGAATATTGGGATGGTGAGATTTGTTGGACAGCTCCAAGAGACTTATCGGGTAATCAGCACATTTATATGTTTGATACGGGAAGGAAAATAACAGAACAAGGTTTAGCAAAAATCAGTTCTGGCTTGCTCCCAGTCGGCACTATCTTGTTATCGTCAAGAGCTCCAATTGGTTATTTGGCAATAACTGACATTCAAGTTGCTATTAATCAAGGCTACATTGCAATTTTAGACAATAAAGGTTTCTCAAAATATTTCCTTTATCTCTGGGTTAAAAACAATATTGATTATATCATTTCAAACGCAAACGGCTCTACTTTCCTTGAAATCAGCAAATCAGTTTTTAAAGGTTTAGAAGTCCAAAAGCCTCCTGCTGACTTAAGGAATGAATTTGATGAACAGGCCATTCCAATTTTTCAAAAAATTAAAACAAATTCCATCCAAATCCGCACCCTCGAAAAACTCCGTGACACCCTGCTGCCCAAACTCATGAGCGGTGAAGTCCGTGTAAAATACGATAAAAAGAAAGAAGGCAGACATGCAGCATGAGATGACAAAACAACTTCCCGCCATCAACAAACAGTTGAAAAATATTTTTGAATCCGGCGAATTAATTCGAGATTTAGTTATTTCCATTTTGGAAACAACTGTCGGCGGCGGCAAATTTTGACAGGGAAATAATTCAAATAACAGGCAAAAAAAATGACCTCAAAAATCACTGAAAACGCCATTGAAGAATTCGCCATTAAACTGCTTGAAAGCCAGGGGTTTGAGTATATCTATGCCCCGGATATCGCACCGGACAGCGACAATTCGGAACGTTCCTCTTTTGAAGATGTGCTGCTTTTAGATCGCCTGCAATCAGCAGTCAGCCGGATTAACCCGGATATTCCGCCGGAAGCCCGAAACGATGCCATCAAACAAATCCAGCGGCTCAACTCCCCGGAACTCATTGCCAATAACGAAGCCTTTCACCGGATGCTCACCGAAGGCATTAACGTAACTTTTCAGAAAGAAGGCCGCAGCCGGGGGGATCTGGTGTGGCTGATTGATTTTGAACACCCGGAAAGCAACGACTTTGTTGTTGCCAACCAGTTTACGGTGATTGAAAACAACGTGAACAAACGCCCGGATGTGCTGTTGTTTATCAACGGCGTGCCAATGGTGGTGATGGAACTGAAAAACCCGGCAGATGAAAACGCTACAGTCCACTCTGCCTTTAAACAGCTTCAGACGTACAAACATGCCATTCCCAGCCTTTTTACCTACAACGGCATTCTGATAATATCTGACGGCCTGGAAGCACGGGCCGGTACTATTTCCTCCGGGCTGACCCGGTTTATGGCATGGAAAACCTCTGACGGCCGGAAGGAAGCCTCTGCACTGGTGGGGCAGATGGAAACTCTGATAAAAGGGATGCTCAACAAAAAGACCCTGCTTGATCTGATCCGCCATTTCATTGTATTTGAAACAGCCAAAAAAGAAGACAAAGAGACCGGTGTCACCACCATTGAAACTGTGAAAAAGCTTGCCTCGTACCACCAGTATTATGCGGTCAATCGGGCAGTGACATCCACCCTGCGGGCATCAGGATTCAGTAATGCTGCAAAAATTGCGGAAAGCCCGGCTGACTATGGGCTGGCAGACGTTAAATCTCAACCAGCAGGAGACAGAAAAGGCGGGGTCGTCTGGCATACCCAGGGCAGTGGAAAATCGCTTTCTATGGTGTTTTATACAGGCAAAATTGTGCTGGCTCTGGATAATCCCACGATAGTGGTGATTACCGACAGAAACGATCTGGACGACCAGTTGTTTGAGACATTTGCTGCCTCAAAGCAACTTTTGCGCCAGAAACCGGTACAGGCGGAAAACCGGGGCCAGCTCAAAGACCTTTTGAAGGTCGCATCCGGGGGCGTGGTGTTTACCACCATCCAGAAGTTTTCGCCGGATAACGGCAATGTATATGAAACCCTTTCGGAACGGGAAAACATCGTCGTCATAGCAGATGAAGCCCACCGGACTCAGTATGGATTTCAGGCAAAGACCATTGATGAGAAAGATGAGAACGGAAACGTCATCGGTAAAAAAGTGGTGTACGGGTTTGCCAAGTATATGCGTGATGCCCTGCCCGATGCCACATATCTGGGATTTACCGGAACCCCCATTGAAAGCACGGATGTAAACACCCCGGCAGTGTTCGGCAATTATATTGATGTGTATGACATTGCCCAGGCAGTTGAAGACGGGGCCACCGTGCGGATTTATTATGAAAGCCGCCTGGCAAAAATCAGCTTAACCGAAGAAGGCAAAAAAATGGTGTCCGACCTGGATGCCGACCTTGAACAGAGCGAACTGACCGAAACCCAGAAGGCCAAAACCAGATGGACAAAGCTGGAAGCGCTCATCGGCAGTGAAGCCCGGATTAAACAGGTCGCACAGGATATTATCACACATTTTGATTTGCGGCAGGAAGTGTTTGAAGGCAAAGTCATGATTGTTGCCATGTCCCGGCGAATCGCCGCAGCACTCTATAAAGAAATCATTGCTGTCCGTCCAAAGTGGCATAATGATGATTTAAAGCAGGGCGTGATTAAAGTAGTGATGACATCCGCATCTTCTGATGGCCCTGAAATCTCAAAGCACCACACCACCAAAGACCAGCGCCGGGTACTTGCAGACCGAATGAAAGACCCGGAAGATGAACTTAAAATTGTGATTGTCCGGGATATGTGGCTGACCGGCTTTGATGTGCCGTCTTTGCATACATTGTATATTGACAAGCCCATGAAAGGGCATAACCTGATGCAGGCCATTGCCCGTGTGAACCGGGTTTATAAGGATAAGCCCGGCGGCCTGGTGGTAGATTATCTGGGGATTGCGTCTGATTTGAAAAAAGCCCTGTCGTTTTATTCGGACAGTGGCGGTAAAGGCGACCCTGCCATTGCCCAGGAAAAGGCAGTTGCCTTGATGCTGGAAAAACTGGAGGTGGTTTCCCAGATGTATCACGGGTTTGCTTATGAGGATTACATGGACGCAGACACCGGCAAAAAATTGTCTATTATTCTGGGGGCGGCAGAACACATCCTCGGACTGGAAAACGGAAAAAAGCGGTATATCAATGAGGTAAACGCTTTATCCCAGGCATTTTCCATTGCCATACCCCATGAACAGGCAAATGATGTAAAAGATGAAGTGGCGTTTTTTCAGGCAGTCAAGTCCCGGCTGGCAAAATTTGACGGAACCGGGCCTGGCAGGACGGATGAAGAGATTGAAACCGCTATCCGGCAGGTGATTGACAAAGCACTGGTAAGCGAGCGGGTGATTGATGTGTTTGACGCTGCCGGAATTAAAAAGCCGGATATCTC